>CAKVCJ010000159.1 GCA_934725655.1 uncultured Brachyspira sp. | reverse complement strand
TGCGTAGCCATCTTTTGACGAAGTCTTTTTCTTCCTGAAGGCATATACACTCCCATTTTTATATAATTTGAATATTCATTATATCATATAAAAAATTTATTTCAACAACAAAACCAACAAAAATATTTTTGACAAATGCTTTTTATTTTGGTATAATTTTTTAATAATAAAATTTATAAAAGAGTTTATGCAAAATGAAATCATATAGAAAAGTTTTAGAGATAAATTATCCAAAGAGAAGAGGATATATTAATATCACTAATGAAGTTCAAAGATGCTTAGAAGAAAGCGGCATAAAAGAAGGATTAATTTTATGCAATGCTATGAATATTACTGCGAGTGTATTTATTAATGATGATGAAAGCGGACTTCATAATGATTTTGAAGTTTGGCTTGAAAAATTAGCTCCAGAAAAGCCTCATAATCAATATAGACACAATGGATACGAAGATAATGCTGATGCTCATTTAAAAAGACAAATTATGGGAAGAGAGGTTGTTGTAGCTGTTACTAACGGAAAATTAGATTTTGGTACTTGGGAACAAATTTTCTATGGGGAATATGATGGTATGAGAAACAAAAGAATACTCATCAAGATTATTGGAGAATAAAATGAAAATATTTGTCAGCGATTATGATATGACATTATGTATCAATTATGAAGTAGATAAAAAGGTAATAAAAGCTATAAAAAAATGGAGAAAAAATGGAAATATATTTGTTATCGCAACTGGAAGAAATAAATTATCAATATTAGAACAAATCGAGAAAAATAATATAGAAGTTGATTATATTATATTAAATAATGGGGCTTTAATTATTAATAGAAACAGAAATATAATATTAAAAGAAGAGATAGATAAAAATGATGCTATGGAAGTTATCAATTATTTATACAACAGCTATGAAGGAAGCGTTGAAATTGCAAATGAGAATCAAATCTTCTCTATAATACCAAAAAAAGGAGAACATAATCTTCCTTTTAGAGTAGATAAAAAAATCACAATAGAAGAAGCAAAAAATATAACAAATATCACTCAAATAAATAAAATAAGCCCAGATGTAAACAAAACAGAAATCATACAAAACGAAATAAATAATAAATTTAAAACAGTAATAGCATATGGTAATATTACAACTATAGATATAGTCAAAGCAAATATTAGTAAAGCTACAGGAATAAAAAACCTTGAAAATATTTTAAAAGATAAAAATATAGAAAAAATCTTAGTAGCTGGAGATTCAAATAACGATATAGATATGATAAAAAAATATGACGGTTATGTTCAAATTAACGCTAAAGAACATATAAAAAAAATAACTAATAAATATTTTAATTTAATATCAGATATTATTGAAGTAAATTTGTAAATATATAGTTGCAAGAGTTATAGAAACTATTATAATAATATTATATGAGAAAGATTTTATTTATTATAACTCTATTATTTGTAAGCATATCCTGTGCTAATTATTCGCTAAAAATAAAAGATGATAAGCTCACAGGCATACAAACCTATACATACGCAGATGAATATTATGAATACGGAGCCAAATTATATTTTCAAGTAAATAATAATAAAGAAATTACTTGGTGGCTATATATTGGCACTAAAGCTATGCCTAGTTTTATTTATGCCAATATTGCATATATATTTGATTCCAAAACATATGATAAAATAACATTTACTCTCACTAATGTTTCAAGAAACATCTCTACAACTGCCGCTGTAATTAATGAATATGCTTATGTACCAAGTCAAATAAATTGTTTAGAAAATGCTATAATACAAATAAGCAATACCGAAGTAAAAGAACTTTATAGAATACTTACCAATGCTAAAAGCGTAGGTTTAAGAATATCTGGAAGAGAATATCAAGAGTTCATGTTATCATCATCACAAGTGAAAGCAATGATTAACACTATAGAATATTATAACAATGAGTTTAATAATTAATAGTATACTCCTAAAATATAATATTTTAATATAAATTGAATCATTTATTTTATATATAATAGATTGAATATAGTTTAAAACTATTTTCAACTTGCACTTTTTGCAACTTTTTGCTGCGGGAAAAAGTTGAATAAAACATACATTAATATAAAAAAATTATTTATTTAAATAAAATTTGCAGGGCTTTGCCCCGCACCCCAGTTCTTTTATTGGTATAAAAGAACCAAAAGAACTACATTTTTATATTAATACATAATCTATCTCAAACATAAAATATAATTAGTTAATTCTAATATTATTTTTTTATAATTAATTCATATAATACATTTTATTATATAAAAGCACCTTCAAGATTTGTTTGACCAAGCAAATACTTTTCTATTGTAGCTGCTATAGAAACAAATGATTCTTTTACGCCTATATTAATATTTTTATTTAATTTCTTTCCAAAAGCAAGTATTGGTATATACTCCCTTGTATGGTCGCTTCCTTTATATGTAGGGTCGCATCCATGGTCGGCTGTTATTATAAGCAAGTCATCATCGTTCAAATTATCAATTATTTCTGGTATATATTTATCCAATTCCTCTAAAGCGTTTTTATAGCCTATATAATCTCTTCTGTGTCCGTAAAGCATATCAAAATCAACTAAATTAGTAAATATAAGCCCATTATCAACTTCTTTAATAGCCTTAATAGTTTCACCGCTTGGAGGCACAGAATAGTCATGACGCCTTTCTGTTCTCTTATAATTACCCTTAGTGCCAATGTAAGGACGTGCTATAACCCTCGCAACAGGCGAATATTTATTGCATATCTCTAAAGATTTTTCACATATTCTATAAAGTTCATCTATAGGTATAATCTCCTCATGAGCTGCTATTTGGAGCACAGAATCAGCAGAGGTATACACTATTAAAGAACCATTTTTTAATTGCTCATCAGCATAATCATCTATAACTTCAGTACCAGAATAAGGCTTATTGCATACAACAGCCCTTCCAGACATTTTCTCTATTTCTTTTATCGTAATATCAGGAAAACCATTAGGATAAGTGTTAAAAGGCTTTGTAGAAACCAAACCAGCTATCTCCCAGTGCCCTGTAGTAGTGTCTTTTGCCTTAGAAGTCTCCATTGCCTTTCCGTAATATCCTTCAGCATTATCTACCCTTGCCACACCTTCTATATCTATAATGTTTCCAAGCCCAATTTTCTCCATATTAGGCAGACTTATTCCGCCAGATGCCTTAGCCAAATTAGCCAAAGTATTTACTCCCTCATCTCCAAACTCTTTAGCATCAGGCAAAGCCCCTACCCCGCAGCTATCTACAACTATTAAAACAGCTTTTTTCTTATCCATATTAAAAAATTCTCCTAATTGATAAATATTCCTATACTATATTAAACAGTTTTTTATATAAAAGATAAAATAATATAAATAATTATCTTAATACCCCGAAATTAATAGGCTTGTTAAACTCCACCTCATCAGGATTAGGTATAGGATACTCAGACATATCTTTATCTTCGCGAAGAAAGCCGTATAAATTTAAATTATTTTTATTCCAAGCATTTAATCTATTATAGTATGCCTTAGTATAATCAGAAGTCATTGATATATTATCTCCATTTAGAATAAAACTTACATACATATTTACTTTTTTGTTAGGAATCTCTGAAGTAGTTCTTACATTGCGTGCAACCTTTTTTAAAGGCGTTACCTCATAATAATAAGCATTAGTTTCACTCTCTGCATAATCAAACTTACCAACGCCTCGTTTTTTCCCAAATAAACTATATTCCACATCCCCATTATCTAAAAAAGTATATAAATACCCATTAGGAGCAACTACCCTCTTACCTTTTACTTTTTTTATCCATATATTATTATAATTTCTATTAACTGTTTTCATATTCGAAGCACAAGATAATGTGAAAAATAATAATAACAAAATACCAAATAATTTTTGCATGCATATTTCCTAAAATATTTTCTAATAGTATCGACTAATATTCAAATTATCATTAAAACATTTGCAAATACTTATATTATACATTATAATCTAATTTCAATAAATTAGGAAATGAATATATGGTAAAAAGATTAACCTTAAATAATGGCATAAGAATAATTTTAGAATATATGCCTATTTTAGAAACAGTTTCAGTTGGTTTTTTCTTCATCACAGGAAGTGCAAATGAAACTGAAAAAGAAAATGGATATTCGCATTTTATAGAACATATGCTATTTAAAGGTACTAATGATATGACTTCTAAAGAAATAGTGCGATATATAGAAGGCGTAGGCGGTGTATTTAATGCTTATACTTCAAGACATTTCACTTCTTTTTATATTAACATAATATCGAAATATTTTGACAGAGCAATAGATACATTATCTAATATAGCATTAAACTCAGCATTTAGAGAAGAAGATATTAAAAAAGAAAAAAAGGTTATTATAGAAGAGTTAAAAATGACATCAGACTCTCCAGAAGAAATAATGACTAATCAATTTTTTGCCAAAGCCTATAAAGGCACATCTATGCAGTTTCCTATAGGCGGCAATATAAAGAATATCAAAAATATCAGCAGAGATAAAATATTAAATTACTTTCAAAATCACTTTAATTCAAATAATTTAATAGTATCAATAGCAGGTAATTTTAATGTAAAATCGGCAATAGATAAATTATCTTCAATAGAGCTTAAAAAAAACGTATTCCCTGCAGAAGATAAATTACCATTCTTTTATAAATCAGTGTCAAAAGAAAAAGCAGACTTAAATCAAGTATATTTTGCCTTAATAACCCCGTCATATAATGCAAAAGATAAAAGAAAATACACTATGAACATTGTAAATGATATATTCGGAGGAAGTTCATATTCAAGATTATTTCAATCTATAAGAGAAAATAAAGCAT
>CAKVCJ010000158.1 GCA_934725655.1 uncultured Brachyspira sp. | reverse complement strand
ATATAGCTGATATTTATAAAAGAGTTTATGCAGAACAAAATGTTCAAAGAGATATAATAGATTTAAAAGATAAAGCGGTAATAGAAAGAAATAATGCAGTATTAGGAGAACCAACTATAGTTCCTCCTATGCCTAATACTCAAGGACAAGCAACTAATAACTTATTACCTAGGGCAACAAATTAATAAATATATATATAAAAAATAATTTTATGGGAAAGAAAGATAATGTCTCAAAAGAATGAGAATAATGAAAAAAATATTAATCAGGAAAATTCTATAGCTGATAACAAACCTAAAGTTATAATAAAAAAAAATAATAACAACAGCAATAATGAAGATAACAATTCTACAGCAGCTGTAAAAAAGGTAAAAAAAGTTATAGTTAAAAAGAAAATTATAATACATAATAAATCTGAAAAACAAGAAGAAGCAAAAGATGCTCCTAATTTACAACAAGAGCATAAAAACTTTAATAAGTTTAACAATAACAAAGACAGCAACAGAGATATTAACAAAACATACAATAAAGATTCTAATAAAGATTTTAATAATAAAGAATTTAATAAAGATTACAGCAAAGACAATAATAGTAAGCATCAGCAGTATAAAAATACTCAAATTGCTCCTCCTCCTGTAGAAGATGTATCTTTCAAAAAAGACACTAAAAAAGACAACAAAAAAAGAGACTATGAGAAGAAAGAAAAAGAGTATGACAAAAAATCTTCTCAAAAAGACTCTAAAGCAGAAGCTGCTCAAAGGCAGGAGAATAAAATATTCAATAAAATGCAAGCTAAAAAACTTCAGCAAGAGCAAAGACTCGCCAGTGTTGAAAAAGAAATCAGCATAATGGAAACCATTACTGTTGGGGATTTAGCTAAAAAAATGAATTTAAGAGCTTCAGACATAATATCCAAACTTATGGGTATGGGTACTATGGCTAGGGTTAATGATATAATAGACTCTGACACTGCTACAATTATTGCTGATGATTTTGGATGTAAGGTTAATGTTATATCATTACAAGAAGAAGCTACTATAGAAATAAAAGAAGATAAGCCTGAAGATTTGAAACCTCGTCCGCCTGTTGTAACAATTATGGGGCACGTTGACCATGGTAAAACTTCGCTTCTTGATGCTATAAGACACAGTAACATTACTTCCAAAGAAAGCGGCGGTATTACTCAAAATATAGGTGCTTATAAAGTAAAAATTCCAAGCGGTGAAATAGCTTTTATTGATACCCCTGGACACGCTGCTTTTACAATGATGAGAGCAAGAGGGGCAAAAAGTACAGATATTGTAATACTTGTTGTTGCTTCTGATGACGGTGTTATGCCTCAAACTTTAGAGGCGTTAAATCATGCTAAAGAAGCTAATGTGCCTATTATTGTTGCTGTTAATAAAATGGATTTACCTAATGCTTCTATGGATAAAGTAAAAGCTGCTTTATCTGAACATGGACTTACTCCTGAAGAATGGGGAGGAGACACTCAATATATAGGGGTTAGTGCTTTAACTAAACAAGGTATTAATGACCTTTTGGAAGCTATCATATTACAGGCTGAAATGCTCGAATTAAAAGCTAATCCTAACAGAGAGGCTATTGGTATAGTATTAGAGGCTTCGCTTGACCAAGGAAGAGGACCTGTGGGTACTGTATTAGTTCAAAATGGTACTTTAAAAATCGGAGATTATTTTGTTTGCGGGCTTTCTGTGGGAAAAGTGCGTGCAATGGTTAATGATTTAGGTCAAAGAGTTACAAAGGCTTTACCTTCTACACCTGTAGAAGTTTTGGGGTTTGAGAAGACTCCTGAAGCTGGTGAATCTTTCAATGTTATGCTTGATGAAAAAGAGGCTAAAGCTATAGCTGATAAGAGAGTACAGTTAAAACAGCAGGAAGCTTTGAAGGCTAATGTTAAAGTTACTTTGGAAAACCTTTATGAGAAAATAGCTTCAGATGCTATGAAAGAGTTTAAGGTTATAATTAAAGCCGATGTTCAGGGCAGTGCTGAGGCTTTAAGAGATGCTCTAAACAAAATACAAAGTGATAAAATAAGATTCGTTTCAATATATAGTGCATCAGGAGCTGTTACTGAGAGTGATGTAAACTTAGCACATGCTTCTAATGCTATAATAATAGCATACAGAGTTCGTCCTTCTGGTAAGGCAAGAGAATTAGCTGAAAAACTTGCTATACCTATAGAGAGATACGACATTATTTACGAAGCAATAGAATCTATACAAAATGCTATGAAAGGTTCTCTTGAAAGACTTAAAAAAGAAGTTGATATTGGAACTGTTGAAGTTAGAGATGTATTCCATGTTCCTAAGGTTGGTACTATTGCTGGCTGTTATGTAACTAGCGGTAAAATTGAGAGAAATGCTGGGGTGAGAGTGATGAGAGATAATGTGCTTATTTATACTAGCAAAATCTCTTCTTTAAGACGTATTAAAGATGATGTTAAAGAAGTTGCAAGCGGTTATGAATGCGGTGCTTCTATAGAAAACTTTAATGATATTAAAAAAGGCGATTTATTAGAAATATTTAAAATTGAAGAAATTGCTCAAGAGCTTTAATATTTATTATGGAATATCAAATGACTAAATACTCCTTTTATAGGTATTGTCAATTTTGAATGCGTTTTATTATTGTCATTATATATTTCTAAATGTTTTGTAGGTTCAAGACCAATATTGTATAATCTAAGGTCGCATAAAGCTAATCCAAAACCAGCACTTTCTGTATTATCTAATTGTTCTAAAAAAAAACTCTCTACCATATCATTATTATAATATTCTTTGAAAGTGAGCCTCTTACTATCTATTCTTGTACGTCCAAGCATAATAAGAGGAGAATCATTAACTATATCAAACTCTATATTATTCTTTGTAATATGAATAAATAATTTAATAATAAATTTACTTTTAGTATTTTCATTTAATAATAAAATATCATTATAAAAATTATCTATATTATCAATATTATTATTAGATATAAATTTATTCTCATATTTTAAAATACTTTTTAATTTTTCTCTGCTTTCATCATCTCTAAATATATCAGAATATTTTTTCATTATCTCAGCATTGCTATAATAATCATCTAAAGAATAATTAGGATACATCTCGCTAATTACTTTTAAACTAATTAAATGCAAATACCTCGCCTTAATAGCATTAGTAATAAGCTCCATTAATATATAAATAACATCCTCATAATATTTTTCGATTTTATATTTATTTAAGATTTTATTTACTAATAAAGCAATTTTATCTTTTGTAATTGAATCAATAAAAAGAATGTCAAACTCTATATCAGTTTTTTTTATATATTCTTCTATATTATTAAAAAAACTATCATTTATCATTTTTAATTAATAATCTCTTTAGCAACTCGTTCTAATACATTTTTATCGCCAAGTAATTCTCTCACTCTAATTAAATTAGAACTTGTTTTAGCATAATATTCTTTATCTGTTAAATACTTTATAATATGACTTGTAATAGCATTTGGATTACAATCTCTCTGAAGAAGTTCAGGAGCAGCCTCCTCATTAAGCATAACATTAGGCATGCCTACATATTTTATATTAGTGAGAATCTTACCAAGTAAAAAAGTTAAATGTGATATCTTATAACATATAACCATAGGTTTTCCATAACAAGCAGCTATCAAACTAGCCGTACCGCTTGACATTATAAGAGCATCAGAATATATATAAACATCATCTTTGTTTTCTATTACAGAGTAGCATACTCCGTTCAATAAATCCTTATAATTATCAATAATATTCTCTATAGGCTCTTTATATTCAGGATAAGCAACAGGTATAATAAATCTTATATTTCCAAACAGCATATCATTAAGTATCTTCATAGATTTGATGAATACAGGAGCAAGCTTTTTAATCTCCTGATATCTGCTTCCAAATAATACCCCAACAGTATATTCTTTTTTATCCATATCGAGCGGAGAAACATCTCTATTATAATTAATATCCGCAAAAGGATGCCCGCTATAAATAACATTACAATTATGTTTTTTATATACATCATAATCAAATTTAAAAGGAGTGATTATTTTTTTAGCAGATAAAAGCCTTTTAGCATTCCATTCTCCCCATATACCAACATGAGGCGGAAAATAATAGATATAAGGAATATTATTTTTTTTACAATATTTAGCCAATATAAGATTAACACCCTGATTGTCTACAAGAAGCATTATATCAACTTTGTTATTTTTAAGATATTCTTTTAATATATTGAAAGCTCCGAGTTTTTTGAAAGCAAATTTAGGATTAATGCCCTCAAATATCCCCATAGTAGATAAAGTTGACATATCAGATAAAATATTAACATTAGCCTTTTTCATCTCAACACCGCCAAATCCGTCTATTATAGTTTCTGGGGCTAATTTCTTTATCTCATTTGCAATCAAGGCTCCTTGAATGTCGCCAGATACTTCTCCTGTAGCTATAAATATTCGCATATATATTATACTTTTTTATACAGTTTTCCTTGGAGTTATTCCTCTTTTAGACTGTGATATAAAAACCACAATTTTTTTAGCTATATCATTTAAACTATTATCATTTAAATATGTATCTAAAAACTCTTGCTTTGTCTTATTCCAATTATACCACATATCATAAGCCTCTTCAGCCTGACTAATCTGCTCTGAAGTAAAACCTGCTCTCCTCATACCAACTAAATTAAGTTTATATATGATGGCCTCACCAGCATGAGCAGTTAAAGCATATGGAAGAATATCCCTTCCAACCGCAGACATTCCGCTAATCATGGCATATTCGCCTATAGAGCAGAATTGATGCACAACACAATTACCAGAAATAAAAGCTCCCCTTCCAACCTTTACAT
>CAKVCJ010000157.1 GCA_934725655.1 uncultured Brachyspira sp. | reverse complement strand
GTCATCAACACAGAGGGCAGTGGGGTACTCGTGCAGGATTTATATTAGCTGCTATAGGTTCTGCTGTTGGTTTGGGTAATATATGGCGTTTTCCATATATGGTAGCATCTAATGGCGGCGGAGCTTTTATGATAGTATTCCTTATCGCTATGCTTACTGCTGGTATACCTATTATGATATTAGAGTTTTCTATTGGTCATAAAACGCATAGGAGTGCACCTGGAGCTTTAAAATTCCTTAATCCAAAATGGGAATGGTTAGGTTGGCTTCAAGTGTTTACTTGTTTTGCTATAGTTATTTATTACTCTGTTATTATAGCTTGGTCATTATCTTACGGACTATTTTCTCTTCAAGGTTTAAAATGGGGCAGTGATACTGTTGCTTTCTTTACTGGCGAATATTTAAAATTAGAAAGCGGTTTTTCTCTTGGTAATTTTAATTTAGGGGTTGCTATTCCATTGGCTATAGTTTGGATTATAATATTTGCTTCTGTTATAGGAGGGGTTAAAGATGGTATCGAAAAAGCTAACAAGATTTTTATGCCTTTGCTTGCTATACTTGTGGTAATCATACTTATTAGAGGTATTACTTTACCTGGTGCTTTGTCTGGACTTGATTATATGTTTAAGCCTGATTTCTCTAAATTACTTAATCCTCAAGTATGGATTGCTGCTTATGGGCAGGTATTTTATAGTATGTCTGTAGCTTTTGGTATAATGATTACATATTCTAGTTATTTGCCTGATGATTCTGATATAGCTAATAATGCTTTTATGACTGGTTTTGCTGATACTAGTTTTAGTTTATTTGCTGGTTTAACTGTATTCAGTATAATGGGTTATATGGCTTATTCTCAAGGTAAGGAAGTTGCTGAGGTTGCTGGAAGCGGCGGTATAGGTTTAGCTTTCATGGTATTTCCTGAAGCTATTAATGCTTTGCCTGGTTTTAATGGAATATTTGGTTTAGTATTCTTCTTGGTGCTTGCTTTTGCAGGACTTACTTCTGCTATATCGCTTGCTGAGGTTGTTATATCTTCTTTTATAGATAAGTTCCATTTCAACAGAAAAAAAGTTGCTGTTATAGTAATATTAGTACAGGGTTTAATTTCTATGGTTTATGCTACAGGAAGCGGACTAAACATACTTGATATAGTAGATGCTTTCCTCAACAATTATAACATAGTTGTAAGCGGTCTTATCGAGATAGTATTAATAGCTTGGGTATACAAATTAGGCGATTTCAAAGAGCTTATTAATAAAGTAAGTGAGTTTAGAGTTGGATTATGGTGGGATTTCTGCTTGAAGTTTTTAACTCCTATATTCTTAGCTATAATGTTGGCTTTAAAACTTATAAACGATTTCCAAAAACCTTATGGAAACTATCCTCAAGCTGCTTTAGTAATATTAGGATGGTCTATGCCTATTTTAGGTTTTATAGTTGGTATTGTACTTGCTAAACTTAAAGACAGAACTTTAAATAGTTAATAGGAGGTAGTATTATGAGTGTAGATTCTGCAATATTTATGGCACTTAGCCTTATAGTAATATGGGGCGGATTTATCTTTTTTGTAAGCATAGGTGCTAGAAAGAAATAAAAATAAATAATTAAAAATAATAAGGGGGGAGACAAAATCCCCCTTTTTTATTAATTATATATTTTAATTGGTTTTTAATTCATCTAAGTATTTAAAAACATATGGAAAATCTGAATATTTTTTATGTTCTATATTTGAATAATTGTCTATTGATGAAGGTTCTTTTTGACTATGTTCTTTTAAATATTTATTTACAGCATTATCATGATTATTGTTAAATATTTTATCCCAATGTTTGAACACATCATCTTTAATTATTTGTTTATCTGTTGTATTATCATAATAATATTCAAGCCAGCTTTCTAATGCATTATAATTAAGTATAAATAAGTTAGAATTAATATTTTTATATAAATTTAAATTTTTATTGAATTTTTTTCTTAAATCTTCTAAATGTTGAAGCTTAGCATTATCACAATCAGTTATAAATACAATTATTTTACCTAACCCATATTCATTCATAGTAGCAGTTCTATTTGTTATTAAATTTACTATTCTATTTATCTCTTTATTTTTTTGCTCATCATCTTTAATATTTGCACTTAATTGATGTGTTAAAGCTTCTCCGCTATATATAATTTTATTATTAAGTTTTTCATTGATATATTTTCTAAAATATTCAAATTCAGTCCTACCGGGCGAAAAACAGTATAAATAATATTTTTTATTATTTGATATATTTAATGTTCGTTTCTTTCTCATTTATTATATCCTAATCAATAAAAAATTTTGAAGGAACTTCAAATAATCGAGAGTTGTATTTTGCTTTCAAACTATTTCTTTTATACTCTTTTTCTAAATCTTCTCTTTTTAAATCTTCAAAATCAGCAGCACAGTATAATTCACTTTTATTGTCTTCTTTGTTTAGAAACCAATAATGATTTAATAATGTATTTTTTAAGCTCATTAAATTTGTATCATGAGTAGATAATATTAGTTGAGCTTCAGGATTATCTAAATCTTCAAACATATTTTTTTGAAATAAACTAATAACAAGCTCTAAAAGTTCAGACTGCACACCTTGGAATTCATCTAATACAGATAAGCTACTATTTTTTAAACATCCAAGCATACTAAATAAATTAATAGCATAATTTTTTGTTCCATCAGATTCTATTTTTCTAAAATCGTCTTCATAATCTTTATGTATAGATATTAATTTATATTTATTTTTTTTATTTAAAAAATCTTCCATATAACTATAATTATCTGATGAAGATTTTTTATTTTCAATAATTTTTATATCATCTATCCCAACATCAGCAAGAGAAATAAGTTTTTTATATATATTCCAACTTTTTGAATTTTTTAATAAAGAATATATATTATCAATTTCAATAAATAATGCTTCTGGAAAATTTGTAAAAATATATGAAAAAAAATTATTCATAAATGCATCTATATAATAATTTATTTCCTTACGGTAATCATCTACAATATAACAATAAGATATAACTGTAATTTGATTAGGTATTCCTTTTATATTTGTAAAAAAATTATTTCCGTTTTTTATATTATTATTTTCTCTTTCAAAAACTATATTATTATTTTCTTTTAATAATTCGTATTCTATCTTTTCATTTTTATTATTTAATATTATTTTATAATAATAAAAATTATTCTTATAATAAAATTCTAATGTGAATTCTGTATTTTCATCTTTACCATAAATCATATTTGGTATAAATAAGTATTTATAATTTACAGGAGCATCATGATATATATTAATATTGGTTAAATATGAAATAGCATTTAATAAATTAGATTTTCCGCTTCCATTGTGTCCGTATAGTATGCATAGTTTTGATATATAATCATTATTTATTTTATATACAAAAGGGTTATTTTCAACTTCTTCTCTGTTCTTGTCATCTACTTCTATACGCATGTCAAGAGTGACTTCATCATAGAATGATTTATAATTTTTAGCACTGAAACTTACAAGCATGTTTTATCTCATTTTTTGTAAAATAATCTTTTGTTTATTATCTCGGAATTTCTGAATAAATTTTACATTGTATTTATAAATAATACAACACTATAAAATCTTTATTACTTTAAATATTTACTCATAAAATAAACCTAATTTGCTTTGCTGTATAAATAATTGTATATTTCTTCAAAACCCTCAAACTCTGCTATGTCTATTGGTTTTAATGAAAGATTGTCTTTAATGTTAATGTCTGCTCCCAACTCTACAAGCGACACTACAGCTTCATACTTTCCATATTGTGCAGCTAAATGCAAAGCTGTTCTTCCATCATTGTCTTTGTCATTGATATTTTTAATTTGGCTTGCAATGTCTTTTATAATATCACTATCCCCATAAAACACAGCATACATCAAAATATTTCTTCCATTGCTGTCTTTTAATGTATAATCAATTTTTTTTCTGTTGTCTAATATTATCTTTTTTATTTCATTTTTATTTAAATTGTCATCAGATAAAGCATGCATCAAAACTGTAAGACCTTCATTATCTTTTTTGTTTATATCAAAGTTTTTCAAATTATAAAACATAAATAGTAAATAACATAACACAGCTATTAAAATTATAGTGCCTATATAATAATATGTTTTTTTATTTTGTTTAACTTTCTTTTTGTTTTTTATTTTTTTCATTATATTATCCAAATATTATAAAGAAAATATATCTTTTATTATATAAACAAAATCCTGCTTTGGAAACTTTTGAATTGTTATAACATCCTCTACTTTTTCTGCATAATACAATTTATTTTCTGAAGGTATATAAGAAACTGAAAATATTTGTGCATTAGAATTAAGAAGTTTTTCTTTAGTGTATCCTTCTTTGGAAATATTAATTATTCTCTCAGAAACATTATCACCAAAGAAAATAAATACCGCATGATTATAGAGCTTTGCTTTTAATATTTTTTGTTTTTCATTTTCTGTTTTAAATAGTTTTTGATTGTCATCTATATATAAATCTAATATTTCATTTAATTCATTTTTTACAGTTGTAAGCACTGCTTCTGTATCTTTGTCTATATCCAAAAGCAAGAAATAGTAGGCATATATTGTTATTGATTTTTTATTTTTTATAACATCTATATTAATAAAAACCCTTGAAGAGTTTATAGAATACATACTATATCCGAAATATTTAAGTCTTTCTATGATATGCTCTTTTGTAATACTTGTCTTTATATTATGTTCTAATATGGAATTGTATCTAATAAAGTTTAAATATCTTTTATTAATGTTTGATATATTTAAATAAGCAAAAATTATTGTTATTATTTCTAATGCTATTAAAATTACAGTGATATATATTTTATTGTTGTTATAA
>CAKVCJ010000156.1 GCA_934725655.1 uncultured Brachyspira sp. | reverse complement strand
CAGGTTTAACATTTAAATATGCATATGTTAATAATGGAAAATACTTTTTAGATTATGAACTTCTTCTTGTGAGAGAGCAAAATGATATATCTTATAAACTTGACAGTATGATATTATTTGATTTATATCCTCTATCAGTAGGAATAAATTACATGTTAGCCTATATAAATAATACAAAACAGCTTTGGCATTCTATAGGGGCATATGCACATTTTGAATATGAATTTTTAAACAGATTTTACATAGAAGTTAATTTAAAAATAGGTCAATATATATCCCACCCTTCTTTTACAGGAAAGCTTTATCTTAATATGGATGCAGGGTTGGTGTTTAAAATTATTTAATTTTATCTTATCTGCCTTATAAGCTTACAAATAAGTTCAGCCTCACTTTTTTGTAATGTTGGATATATCGGGAAAGATATGCTTTTTAAATATGCATTTTCAGTATTAGGAAAATCCTCATTAGGCAAGTTTAAATACTGATGCAAAGGCTTAAATACAGGCCTAGCCACTTCAACATTATGACGCTCAAACATCTTTATTACATCATAAATATTCATAGACCCATTAAGCATACAAACATATCTGTAATAAGAAGGACTCTCACTGTCATGCATAGACAGTTTTATTAAATTGCTTTCCAATATAGCACTGTCATAAAAAGAAGCAATATCAGCCCTCACCTCAACCATTCTCTCAAGATGTTTAAGCTCTTCCATACCTATAGAAGCCTGCAAATCTGTAGCACAATAATTAAATCTCTGAATAAAATTATCTTTTTTATCATAATTGATAATATCTCTTATAGCGTCCATTCCCTTTTTTTTTGTAAGTATCATTCCGCCCGCACCGCCGGAAGTAATCATTCTAGTGGCAGATAATGAAAAATAAGCATAATCTCCGAAACTTCCAAGCAGAGTATCTCTATATTTTCCCCCCAAGCTATGTGATGCATCTTCTATCACAGGTACTTTAATGTCCGCAAGCTCATCAATTAAAGCACAATTACCAAACATATGAGAAACTATAATAGCCTTTGTTTTTTCATTAATAGCCTCTATAACATTATCCATAGAAATTTGAAAACTGTCTTCATCTATATCTATTAATACAGGAGTAGCTTTTAGGTTTGTTACAACCTGAAGAGGAGAGCTATTTAAAAAAGATGACATAATCACCTCATCACCCTCTCCAACATTTAAATGCCTTAATATTAATTCTAAAGCACTAGTACCGCTATTAACAAATATAGCAGAAAAACTCTTGCCGAAATAACCAGCAAAAGTTCTCTCAAATTCATATATGATATCTCCAGTAGCAAGATTATCGCTAATCATTACCCTTAAAGCAGATTCTAAGTCTTTTTTTCTTATAGTAGGTCTAGAATGACGTATCAATGTTTCTTCCTCATACATTTTTTATTACTTATTATAATATATTAATTATAATAATTTTCAATATATAATATCTTATAAATATGCAAATTATTATTTATATGGTTGTAAATATTGAAAATTATTATATAATAGAGTTTTATACATAATAAGTCTGTGAGAGGATACATTAATATGGGAAAACCTATAACTAAAGAAGGATATGACAAAGTAAAAGAAAAGCTATCTGAATTAAAAGCAGAGTTTGATACTTTACCTGCTATAATAGCTGAAGCAAGAGAAAAAGGAGACTTGAAAGAAAATGCAGAATATCATGCTGCAAGAGAAAAGCAAGGACTTCTTCAAGCACAAATTTCAAAATTAGAAAGCGACTTAGCAGTATGTGAAATAGTTGATCCTTCAAAGATGAATAAAGATATTGTAACTTTTGGAAAGAGGGTAAAAGTTAAAGATAAAAACACTAATTCGGTTTCTGAATATAGAATTGTAGGCGAATTAGAAGCTGATATGTCTAAAAATGAGATTACTATAGTTACGCCTATTGCAAGAGGACTTCTTACAAAAAAGGTTGGAGATGTTGTTACTATAAAAGTGCCTGCTGGTGATAAGGTATTAGAAATATTGGAAATTAGTCTATAATAAATAATTTTTATAAATAATATTTAAAATTTTAATAAAGGCTTGAATATAAATATTATTATACTCAAGCCTTTTTAATTATAAATTAACTTTTTATCTTTCACTAAATAAATATTTTATTAATACATATTAGTTTACATAATAATTATTTCTTTGAAAAACTGTTCTCTTCACCTTTAAGCATTCTTTTATAATTTGGTATATGCTTTATTATAATAAACACAGCAAGAAGTATAGTTATTGGAAACAAAGCTATATAATTAACATTAAAAAATATTCTATATAAAAAATTAGCTTTAAAATATAAAAAACTAAGCACAATAGGAAAAGCCAAAGCTCCGAGAGTAGAACCAATAGCAACAGTTTTTCTTGAAGCAAATAAACCTATAAAGAAAAATATCATAGTGATAAGCAAGCTGACAGGAGCAAGCATAAACATAGAACCAGCACTTGTAGCAACACCCTTGCCGCCCTTAAAACCTAAAAATACAGAAAATACATGCCCAAGTATAGAAGCCACAGCACAAAAAATTAAAATATAGCTATGAGTTAAAATGATATCAGAAAGAATGAAAGTAGGCACTATAACAGCAATCATTCCCTTACCTATGTCGCAAATATAAGCTGCAATACCCGCCTTTTTACCGCATACCCTAAGCACATTACTTGCCCCAGGATTGCAGCTGCCCTCTTTTCTCACATCATGACCATTAACTTTTCCTATTATAAATGAAAATGGTATAGAACCAATTAGATATGATATAACTATGCTTATTAAAACTTTAATTATCATATTTCTTTCCCCTTTTTCTAAAATTAAGTATAATAGGTGTTCCTCTAAAATCGAACATCTCTCTAAATTTATTTTCTAAATATCTTTTATAATGAGAATTTAATTTATGAGGGTGATTGCAAAATACGGCAAAAGCAGGAGGATTAACGCCTGTTTGTGTAACATAAAATATCTTAAATGGATTACCCCCTGCAGATATAGAATATTCCCTTGTAGCTCTCACCATAGTTTCTGTAAGTGCATGCGTTTCAAACCTCTGAAGCCTTGTTTTTGCCACCCTGATGGCTAAAGATAATAATTTCTCGGCATCATTTTTTCTCGAAGCACAAACCCTCGCATAAAAAGCATAATTAAGCACAGGAAAAGCTGACTTCATATAAGCCTCATAATCATTCCAAGTAGTGCCCTTCTCTCTTATATCCCATTTATTAGCTGCTATTATTATACCCTTTCTTCTCTCTATTATTAAGTTCGCTATAGTCTTATCTTGGTCGGTTAAACCTTCAAAAACATCAAGCATTAATATACATACATCTGAAGCCTCTATTGCTTTTATTGCCCTGTTTACACTATAATATTCAACATCTGTATTAACATTCTTCTTTTTTCTTATTCCCGCAGTATCTACAAGACAAATATCATCGCCATTAAAATTAAATGTTTCATCTATAGAATCTCTCGTTGTGCCTGCAATATTTGATACAATGCTTCTGTCTTTGCCAATTAATGTGTTTAATAGAGTGGATTTTCCTGCGTTAGGCTTTCCTACTATGGCTATGTTTATGATTTTCTTTTTTTGTATATATTCATCGAGTCTGCTTTGTTTTTTATTATCATTATCTTCATCAAAATCTTCTTCATCTTCAAACAGCTCTTCATCATATTCTTCAAATTGCTCTTCAGCATTATCTTTATTTTCTTCTTCTCTTTTACTATTCTCCCTCTCTGCTTCTAAATCAATGCCTGCCCTCTCAAAAACTTCAAGTATCTTTTCTCTCAAATCATCAATGCCGTTATTATGCTCGGCACTTATAGCTATAATATCCTTTATGCCGAGAGAGTAAAATTCATTAATTAAATTATTATGAGTGTGAGAATCTATTTTATTTACAACGAGTATAATAGGCTTATTTAATTTTCTTATAGTGTTAATAAAATGCCTGTCATCTGGATGTGCTTGATGAGCATCTACAACAAATAAAAGCAAATGAGCCTCATCTGTAGCAGTCTTTAATGCCTTCTCTCTCACCTTTTCATTTAAACTATCTTCACTAATGTCTAAAAGCCCGCCTGTATCAAATACATTAAAAGCTATATTATCAATATAAGTTTTTGCTATGCTGATATCTCTCGTTACTCCAGCAGTAGGATCAACTATTGATTTTCTTCTTCCTGCAAATCTATTAAAAAGTGTAGACTTACCTACATTAGGCCTTCCAAGTATAGCAATATTCTTCATTTATTAAACCTTAAACATTATACTATTTTTATAATAACATAAAATGTAATATATTGCTATTATATTTTATCAACTTTATTATCTAATAAATATGCAATTCATAAATTGATTGAATTAATTTATGAATTAGTAGCACCTTTAATTAATTTATAAAACCAAGTATCTTCAGAATTATTTAAAGGAAGAGTATATTTCGTACCATCATCATCTATAAAAATAATACTTTTTTTATTATAATTGATAGTCATATTATAATCATCTAAATTTAGATTTTGTATAGAATTAGTATTATTAATATCTTCTATATATTGTGCTTCAGTGATATTTGTTATGTTTTGATTACCTCTTCTGTTTTCTATAGTTCCGCTTATATATGTGATATTATTAAAACTATTTGTATTATCTCTTTTTACCAATATAAAATTCAATATATCATTAGTAATCTCATTTCCATTCATATCTTCATTAAAAATTAATATACTTACTTTATCGCTAACATATAAATTACATCCCGCCAAAAAAAATATAATACCAAATATTAAATAAATAAACTTTTTCATGGAAACCGCCATATAATAATAAATTAAATTAATGCTAACATATTTTATGAATTTTGCCAATGTAAAAATATAGTTTTTGTATGTTAATATTTTATTTGGGGCTGGCCCAGATAACTAAAAAAGCTCCTTTTTTGCTAAATTATATATAATTTCCAATTGTTTTT
>CAKVCJ010000155.1 GCA_934725655.1 uncultured Brachyspira sp. | reverse complement strand
CAAGACTTATGTATCAGGTATTAACAGAAGATGCTGAAAAGGCAGATCAATTATTCTCTATGCTTATGGGCGATGAGGTTAAGCCGAGAAGAGAGTTTATCGAGGCTAACGCTAAATATGTTAAAAATCTTGATATATAATAAAAAAGGAGAATAAAAATAATATGGATAACATATATGATTTAATTATAGTAGGAGGAGGCCCTGGGGGAATTGCTGCTGCTGTTGAGGCGGCTATACTTCAGATGAAGAAAGTGCTTCTCATAGAGAAAGGGGACAATCATTCTACTACTATTAGAAAGTTTTATAAAGATGACAAAAGAGTTGATAAAGATTATAAAGGTGAAGCTTTAGATTTAAAAGGAAATATAAAATTTGAAACTGCAACTAAAGGAGATGTATTAGATTTATTCAGCGAATGTTTATTTGGAAACTATATTGAAGCTATGTTTAATACGGAAGTTGAACATATTAAAAAAAATGGGGAATATTTAGAAGTTACTACTGTTGATAATAAAAAATATACTTCTAAATATGTTGTAGCTTCTATTGGCAAGATGGGAAGACCCAATAGACCAGATTATCCTATACCTCCAAGCTTAAATAATGTTGTAAACTTTAATATTTACAAATGCAAAGAAAATGAAAAAGTATTAGTAGTTGGAGGAGGAAACTCTGCTGTTGAATATGCTTATCTTTTAGGTAAAGATAATGATGTTACAATTAATTACAGAAAGGCTGAGTTTACAAGGCCTAATGAGAAGAACTTAGAAACTATTAAAGAAGATATAGCAAGCGGAAAAGTTAAGCCTAAATTGGGTGTTGATATAAGTTCTATTAAAGATAAAGAGGGAAAAGTTTTAGTTAATTATGCCGATGGAACAGAAGATGTTTATGATAGAGTAATATATGCTTTAGGCGGAGTTGCTCCGATAGATTTCTTAAAAAGATGCGATATAGAGTTAGATGAAAATGGGGTGCCTATAGTTAATGATAAACATGAAAGCTCTGTTAAAAATTTATTTATAGCTGGAGATATACTATATAAATCTGGAGGTTCTATTGCTAAAGCTTTGAATGCTGGTTTTGATATAGTAGAGCATATATATAGTTTAATGTGAAAAGATAATAATAAAAATTAATTTCATATATATAATAGGGCTTTTTTTGTAGAAGCCCTATTATTATATTAATAATATATAAATAATGTTAAAAGAATTATTAAAAAATAACATAAAAATAGTAGACAGCATCTCTAATTGGGAAGAAGCTATATATATTGCAGCTGAGATTTTATTAAATAACGGTTGTATAGAAAAAAGATATATTCAAGCGATAATTGATAATATTTATAAATATGGAAATTACATTGTTCTTAGGGATAATGCGGCAATGCCTCATGCAAGGGCTGAAGATGGGGTAATAAAAAATGGGATTAGTTTATTAAAAGTAAGAAAGGGAGTAGATTTTTATCAGACGGATAAGAAGATTTATTTATTTTTTACTTTGGCGGCGGAAGATTCTAATGCTCATCAAGATGCTTTATTAGAGCTTGCAAATTTTTTATGCGACAATGAAAAAATAGATAAATTAATAAAAGAAGATTTGCAAGAAAAAGAGATTTTAAATTTAATTTAAATAAAAAAAGGAGATAATTATGTTAAAAGTATTAGTTATTTGTGCTAATGGTACTGGCACAAGTTTAATGATGAAAGAAAAAGTTCAAGTTATTTTAAAAAATTTGGGAATAGAAAACTTAGAAATTAATCATTCTGATTTAAGAAATGATAAAATAGAAAATTATGATTTAATTTTCTGTCCTAATAGTTTTGTTGATAAGATAAAATATGTAGAAGATAAGGGTATTAAGTTAATAGGTATAAAAAATATTTTATCTGAAGAAGAGTTTAAACAAAAACTTGAAACTTCAGGATATTTAGAAGAATTAAAAAACAAGTAATTTATTAAGATTAAAAAATTAAATTTTATCAAAAATATTTGTTTAAAAACACTAATTTTTTATTTTACAAAAATAGTATTAAAAAATTGATACTAAAAAATAACTTAAAATACAATAAAAAGCAGAAACTAAAATAATATAATGGTCTCTGCTTTTTTTTATTAATTATTTGGATATAAAAACTGATAATCTTTTTTCTTTCCAGCATCAATATAATTTTCCGGCACTGCCTTCCAATTATTAAGTTTTTCAACCGTAATAGCAGAATTTTGTTTTTCAAACCAATCTATAATATAATATCTTAAATCTTTATCTGTGGCTTTTAATACCAAATCCATATTTTGCAAAGTTTTTAAATCTATTTTAGCTCCTTGTGATAAATGCCCGCCGCCGACGCTTCCTCTATAAGAGTTAATGGCTACTTTATATTCTTTGTCTAATTCAAAAGCTCTTCCGTCAGTAAAAGATTCTATTGTAATTTTTTTTCCCATAGGCTTAGTTACATCAACAGTATAATTAATTCCTCCAACACTTTCATAATTATAAATAGGTGTAATTGTGTCATAAGAATTATATCTGTTATTAAATATTAAATCTCCATTTGCATCTTTTTTGAATGCTATTAAATGGTCATTAATATTAGTCATAGTATTAAACCACCTACCATAAGAATATTCCATAACATCTTTTATTTGCCTGCCTGTTAATTTCATCACATAAAAGAAATTCTCATAAGGATAAAGGCTAAACATATCTCTCACCCTTACAACCCCATTATTTAAAACAGCATCTTTACTTAAAGGAGCAGCAAAACTAACGTCAATATCCTCCCCCAATTCATCTTTAGCTATAGCAAACTCTAACTTGTGTACAAAACTTAAAAAATAACTGTCTCCAAACATAGCCTCATCAGAAGTAAGTTTAGTATTCAAATTACCAATATCACGGCTCACCCAAGTTTGTATAGCCTTTTTAGAAGAATCAAAATTATCTAAAAACTCTTTATCTGCCTCATACTTTGAAACATCTACTAACTCGCCTTTAAACTTAATATCCCAAGCATTGTTAGTATAAATCATACTCACATCAATAGAGGCTATAAATCTTGCCGAATTAACCCCTCCAAATATAGGCACAACTTTGCCGCTTGTACTTTTTACTTCTTTAGTTTTTTGTTTAGCAGCTTCATCATAACCTAAACCAGACCAACCCTGATGGTCATGACCTACAAGTATAATATCAAAACCATCAACTTGCTCTGCCACTAATTGACTAGCATTTTCATTTTTGAAAGTTTCTTTATCTTCTGTGTAATTAGCACCAGCATGAAAAAGCCCTATAACAATATCAGGATTTTCTTTTTGTTTGATAATTTTTATCCATTTTTTTGCTGATTCAACCATATCTTCTACAGCCAATCCTTCATATAATACTTTTGGCAATTGCCTATCTATTGCAGGCTCTATTAAACCAAGTATTGCTATTTTTAGATTATTTTTTTCTATGATAATGTATGGCTTAAAATAAGGATTTTTTGTTTTTTCATCTACCAAGTTAGCACAAATTAAAGGTGCTTTTATCTCTTTTACTATTTTATCATAAACATTATGACCAGCCTCAACATCATGATTGCCCACTCCAACAGCATCATAATTCATATAATTAAGCACTTCTGACCATATATGAGGCTCATTAGTAGCAACAAAGTTATAATAATAAACCGTAGGCTGCCCCTGAAGAGAATCTCCATTATCTAGTAATAATATAGTTTTATCTTCATTTTTTAATTTTTTTATATATGTTATCACCTGAGCCATAGAAGTATTCTCTTCTTTATCTGTAATAAAATTATAAGGGAAAATCATTCCATGTATATCTGTAGTTTCAACTATAGTAAAATTAATCTCACCTTCAGGGTAAACTTTTTTAGAATTATTATTAAAATTATTACAAGACATAAAAATCAACAATGAAATAATAGTAATAATATACTCTTTTTTCATTAAAAACTCCATATTAATATTTCAAATATAAGTATATACAAAAAAAAGGAATATATCTATTTTATTTTTTAATATATTATGATTATTTTGTAAAACCTTTGGTGTCGTCATAAAGCTCTATATATTTTTTTACGCCTTTCGCTGTGGCTTTTACCATTTTTAGCCTTGTCTCTTTATTTTTTAAAAACTTAGCATCATCGGCATTTGTGATAAATCCAATTTCTATAAGCGTAGAAGGCATTATTGCACCTTTCAAAACATAAAATAATGCATTTTGCACAGGCTTTGTTCTTTTTTCTACGCCAGATACTTTATGCACCTCATCTGCAATAGACTCTGCTAATATTCTGCTTTCTTTTTGATACTGCTCTATTAGCATATAATTATGAGTGATTTGAGATGAATAGTCTTCATATTTAGCTGAATCTATTTTATCAAATTTAACTAAAGCATTATTTTCAAACATAGATACAGCCCTCGCATATTCACTCGATTCCTGAGCACTCACAAAATAAGCCTCAAAACCCTTAGCACTAGAACTTAATGAAGCATTAGCATGCACGCTTATTAATAATGCATTATTTGCTTTTTCTGTATTGATTTTTGCCGCAGTATTTGCTATTTCAAAACGCTCTGCAAGAGTGGGGTAAGTGTCATTTGTTCTTGTTAATACTATCTTGACATTTGGAAGTATATTTTCCAATTCTTTTTTAAGCTCCAAAGAAAATGATAAAACTATATCTTTTTCATATATCTTTCCAACACCAATAGAACCGGGATCTCTTCCGCCATGTCCTGGGTCTATTATTATTGTTGTGATGCCTTTAGAATCAAATTTACTTTTTGCTGGGTTAAAAGCCTTTTTTAAATCTTCTGCTGTAATATTTAAATTGTTTAATTTTATTTTATCATTATTCTGAGAGTATAAAAAGCAAGTATTAAATAGAGCTAATACAAAAAATAATATTATTCTTCTTTTATTTCCTCTGAATAACCACAATCTTCCTTGATACAAACTTTAAACAATCCTTTGTTTTTAATATTTTTCTCTACCATAAGCCCATTACATTTAGGACAAGGCTCAAGCAAAGGTT
>CAKVCJ010000154.1 GCA_934725655.1 uncultured Brachyspira sp. | reverse complement strand
ATAGCTATACTTATGTGGCAAACAGAGTGGGGATATATAAAATAGATAATATCACTGTAAAAATAGATAATACAACCTATAAGGCAAATGCTGTTACTTTAGAGGTTGTAGATGAGCCCGTTAGAACAAGACAAAATGATGCTCCTAATTCTGATTCTTTTGACAGTTTTATGAATTATTCTGAAGATATACATGTTGAAAACACCATAAATAAAAAGGAAGTATATCTGTATGAGCCTATATATATTACGCAAAAAGCATATACTCATATTCCTGTTAATGTGGTTGGGATATCTAAAATAGCTGATAGAACAGATTTTATTTCTTATACGGATTCTTCTGAGTATAATTCTTTTACAGAGATAATTGATGGAAAAAGGGTGAGTGTTATACCGTTAAAAAAAGAGGTTCTATATGCTTTAAAAGACGGAGAAAAAAATATTATCACTACTGAGTTTGTTTTTGAAAAGAATAATATGTTTTTTGATAGAGAACTTTATGGAGAAGAAGAGTATAATATAAAGGTGCTTCCTCTTCCTGATAATACTGGCTACAAAAACTTTTCTGGAGGTGTCGGAGAGTTTGAGTTTACTGTTAAGGCTAATAAAACTAATTTAAAAATAGGCGAAGAGGTTGTTGTTAGTTTGGAGGTTTTTGGAGAGGGTAATACTTCTATTATAAATATGCCTAGTATTGATACAAACATAAATAAATATTTTTCTGTTTATCAGCCTAAAACTTATGAAACTAATTGGTTTGAAGATGAGAGAATGATGGCTAAAAAGACAAAACAATATGTGATGGTTGCTACTAATAGCGGAGAGTTTAGTTTGTCAAATATAGCTTTTTGTTATTTTTCTCCAGAGGCTGAAAGTTATAGTAATATTTATTCAGAAGATATATCTTTTACTATGATTGGCGGAAATATTGGCTCTTCTTTATTTGTTGATAATAATAATCAGCCTAATATCATTAATATTAAAGATACTTATATTAAAAATGAAAAGCCTTTTAATTTGTTAAATATTAATATTATTTATATTTATATATTTATTTTAATGATATTTTCTTTTGTTATAGTATTTTCAAAAAAGATTAAAACATTGGCTTTATCTACACCCAATAATAATAAAGAATCTGGCATTAGCATTATGATTTCAAATTATAATGAAAGAAATAGAGAAGAGTATTGCAAAAGTGTTATTTCCTATATTGAAAAAGAGATTAAAAAGAAATTAAATACAAACTCCAAAGATATTTATTTGGAATTAAAGGGCAAAGTAGAAGAAGAAAAAATAAAAGAAATAAAGTCCATAATAGATTCCTGCGAAATGGAGCTTTATTCTGGAAATAAATCGACTGAAAATATAGATTATCATAGTAAGGCTATTGAGATAATTAGTAGTATTAACAAAAAGAAGTAAGCGGGCTTTTATTTATGTGTATAAAAAAAATTATTATAATGTTTTTGCTTTTTGGATGCAATTTCCTTTTTGCTCAAAATGATTTAGAAAATATTAATAATATATTTAAAGATGCAAATGATTTATATAATCAAGGCAGATACATAGAGGCTAATAATTTATATCTTAATTTAATAAGCTCTAATGTTGTATCTAAAGATTTGTATTATAATTTGGCTTCTTCATATTATGAGATTAATAGTAATGGTTATGCTGTGTTATGGTATGAGAGGGCTTTAAACATAAAGCCTTTCGATAAGGAAATTAAAAACAATATAAATAAAATAACTGAAAGAAAAGATTATGATTCTTTTTATATAATTGGTTTTTATATGAGTTTAGTTTTATTTGTATTTTTAGTGCATTTTTATTTGTGTTATTTATTAAAAAGAAAAACATTAATTTTTTATTACTTATTAGTTCTATTATTTTACTTATCTTTTCTATATATTTATATAACACTATAAAATCAGATTATATTATAATTATTAGAAACACCAATATATATAGCGGAAGCAGTGTAAAGTCTGAGATTGTTTCGAGTGTATATGAAGGTGAGAAATTTAGAGTTGTTAAAGAGTCATCTAATTGGTATTATGTTAAAGGTATATCAAAAGGATGGGTTAGCAAAGAAGATTTAGAAAAGATATAATATTTTTAATTACACAAAATAGCTAAGATTATCGATTATTAATGTAGTTATAATAAATAAAAAAGCGGAGCTATAAGCCGTATTCTGTCATTTAAGGTAAACATTTATCTAGATATTACATTGCTGCAATACTCAAGCGAGCTACCTGAAACCTTTGTGAAAAGGGCAATCGGTTTCTTTTTGCTCTTGCCTTTTGTGGGGTTTACACTGCCATCTATGTCGCCATAAATGCGGTATGCTCTTACCATGCCTTTTCACCCTTACCTATATAAAATAGGCGGTATATTTTCTGTTGCACTTTCCATAGGCTTTCGCCTTCAAGCCGTTAGCTTGCACAAAGCCCTTTAAAGGTACGGACTTTCCTCAGTATTAGTTAATTAAATACCGCGTTTACCCACTCCGCATTAAGATATTAATCTATTATAAAACTTATGAAATGTCAATCTAAAATTGATAATTTAATTAAAAATATATAGAGCTTTTATTATAAATAGTAAATGCTTTATTATGTATATTTGCTAAAGCATATAGTTTTTAATAAATATTATGATAACTATTAATTGAAATTTTATTATTTTAATATAATATTGTTTACTTAATCATAATGATGAGAAATCATCTTTTTATTTAAAAGAGGACAAATATGCAAAACAATATTGATAAAGTTTTAATACTAGATTTCGGCTCTCAGTTTACCCAATTAATAACAAGAAGAATAAGAGAATTAAATGTTTATTCAGAGATTCATCCATTTCATGTTTCAATAGATTTTATAAAAGAGTTTAATCCTAAAGCTATAATACTTTCTGGAGGCCCTTCAAGTGTGTATGAAGAAGATGCTCCTAAAGTTGATAAAGAATTATTTAACTTAGGAGTGCCTATACTTGGAATATGTTATGGTATGCAGATAATAGTTTATTCTATGGGCGGAAAAGTTGAAAGTGCAGAAAAACGCGAATATGGAAAAGCCGAGATTGAAATTACTAATCATGAAAGCATATTTAAATCATTCGGTAAAAATAATATTGTGTGGATGAGCCATGGCGACAGTATTAAATCTATTCCAGAAGGTTTTGAACTTATAGCAAAAACTCCAAATACAGAACTCGCTGCTATAGAAAATAAACAAAAAAACATCTATGCTATACAGTTTCACCCTGAAGTAGTTCATACAGAAAATGGCATAAAAATCATAGAAAATTTCTTATTTAATATTTGTAAATGCGAAAGAAATTGGAATATGGGCTCTTTTATAGAATATGAAATAAAAAGAATCAAAGAGACTGTAGGAGATAAAAATGTAATACTTGGGCTTTCTGGGGGAGTTGATTCTTCTGTGGCTGCAGTATTAATAGAAAAAGCTATAGGCAAGCAATTAAAATGTATATTTGTTAATAATGGATTATTAAGAAAAGATGAAGAGAAAAAAGTTGTTGAAGTATTTAGGGACAATTTCAATATTGATTTAATTTATGTTGATGCTTCAAAGAGGTTTTTAGATAAATTAGCAGGAGTTACAGACCCTGAACAAAAGAGAAAAATAATAGGGTATGAGTTTGTAAGCGTATTCAATGATGAAGCTAAAAAGATAGAAAATGTAGGATTTTTAGCACAGGGTACGCTTTATCCTGATGTTATAGAGAGTGTATCATTAAGAGGAAGCTCTGCTGTTATAAAAAGCCATCATAATGTAGGCGGACTTCCAAAGGACATGAAATTTGAACTTTTAGAGCCTTTTAGAGAATTATTTAAAGATGAAGTTAGAGAGATAGGTTTAGAATTAAAATTACCTGAAGACATAGTATACAGACAGCCTTTCCCTGGTCCTGGTTTAGCAGTTAGAATATTAGGCGATATCACAGAAGAAAGAGTTAAAATACTTCAAGAGGCTGATGATATAGTGGTGAGTGAGATAAAAAAGGCTGGGCTTTATAGAAAATTATGGCAGTCTTTTGCTATACTTCTTCCTGTAAAAAGTGTTGGTGTTATGGGGGACGGACGCACTTATGAGCAGGTTTGTGCTGTAAGATGCGTTGAGAGTGTTGATGCTATGACTGCTGATTGGGCTAAAGTTGATTATAATGTTTTGGGTATAATATCAAACAGAATAATAAATGAAGTTAAAGGTATTAACCGCGTTGTTTATGATATATCTTCAAAGCCGCCTGCTACTATAGAATGGGAATAGTAGATGGATGTAAAAGTTAAATCTGTCAAAAACAAAACTATTGACTTTGATATAAATACAAAAGAAGGTAAGGCATATCTAAACAAATGTATTATAGATAATGATAATATAAAAGAATACAAAAAAGAAGACATCATAAATAAAACTATAAATGGAAGTACTTTTGATGTATTAAAAAAAATAGAAAAAAATATAGCCGATTTAATGATAGTTGATCCGCCTTATAACATATCAAAAAATTATCATGGATATAAGTTTAAAGACAGAGATAATTTAAGCTATGAGAAATACACTAATTTATGGGTAGAAAGCATTATTCCTATATTAA
This sequence comes from uncultured Brachyspira sp., assembly GCA_934725655.1. Taxonomy (GTDB): domain Bacteria; phylum Spirochaetota; class Brachyspiria; order Brachyspirales; family Brachyspiraceae; genus Brachyspira. Next base: position 450 of record CAKVCJ010000154.1, on the reverse strand, counting down.
AAGAAAATGCTACGGTTTATGTATGCTGCGATTGGAAGTCAAGCCTTGTAATAGGAAATGTATTAGAAAAATATTTTAACATACAAAACAGAATTACTTGGCAGAGAGAAAAGGGCAGAGGGGCAAAAAATAATTGGAAAAATGGAATGGAAGATATATGGTTTGCTACGTTGTCAAATAAATATACTTTTAATGTTGATGCTGTAAAAATAAGAAGAAAGGTAATAGCTCCATACAGAGTAGAAGGAAAACCAAAAGATTGGATAGAAACAGAAGATGGAAACTTCAGAGACACTTGCCCGTCTAATTTTTGGGACGATATATCAATTCCATATTGGTCAATGCCAGAAAATACAGCTCACCCTACACAAAAACCAGAAAAGTTAATAGCGAAATTGATATTAGCGAGTTCTAATGAAAATGATTTTGTATTTGATCCTTTTTTGGGAA
>CAKVCJ010000153.1 GCA_934725655.1 uncultured Brachyspira sp. | reverse complement strand
TGGCAGAAGAGATATTTGAAGATATGCTATATGATGAATATGCTAAAGAGTTCTCTAAAACTAAAACATTTGGTTTGGCAGAAATTATTTATAATCAAATGGAAAAATACGTTTAATTAATTTAGGATTATATCTTTAAATGAGTTATCTATAAGCATTTTTATTTTGCTGCATCCAAAACTTTTTAGTTTTTCTGACATTTCATAATAAAAATAATCTAAAGCATTTGCAGAGTGTGAATCTGTATTTATTGTAATAGGTATATTTAATTTTAATAATTTTTTTATAGTATCATTATTTGGATAGTGAGCGTTTAAATTAGTTTTATTCATTTTTTTTGTATTTATTTCTACTATAGAGTTTGATTTTTTTATCACTTCCAATACTTCATCAACTTTCTCTATATACCAATTTTCTTCTTCTGTAAAATATTCTTTATTAAAGTTATATTTTCTAATCAAATCCAAATGTCCTATAATGTCTGGTTTTTGATTATTTATCATATCTATTAGATTATTATAATATCTTAATACAACTTCTTTAATGTTTCCAAAATATTTTAATGTATTTTCAAAATTTTGTTTTGAGGAATCTATAGAAAAATAATTATTTTCATCATCTTGTATAAAATGTACAGAGCCTATTCTATAATCTAACATCATCTCTTTATCTGTGTTTTTATTTAAGTTTGAATAGTAATCTGCTTCTATGCCTGCATATATCTGCATTTTATCTTTATATATTTCTTTAAATTTTTTTATGTCTTCCAAATATTTAATTGTATTTTCTTTAGACATAGCTGCCTTATCAAAAGGGAGATAAGAATGCCCAGAGAAGCCTAAGCTTATAAAGTTTTTATCTATTGCATATAATATATTTTCTTCTATAGTGTTTTTACCATCGCAATAGATGGTGTGGGTGTGGAGGTTTGATATATAATTCATATTGTTATTATATTTTATATTTTTTATTTGTAAATAAAATTTTTAAGCTTATCATAATAATTTAGTTTTTATGTTTTGAATGTCTAATACTATATATTCTTTAAATACGCTTTAGTAAATTCTATATTTTTTATCTAAAAATATACTTGTTTTATACATATTTCAACATGTAAAATAAAAATATTTGCACTTTTTGCAACTTTGACGAAGTCCGCACCGCGTAGCTGCGGGGAAAAGTTGATAGAAAACTATTGTTTCAATATATACTGAAAAGTTTTAAGGTGAAATATATTTTAAATTGTTATTTGTGGTGGCTTTTGCCCCACGCCCCAGTTCTTTTGTTGGCACAAAGAACCTTATATCCTAAGGATACGCTTCGCGAAGAACTGCATTTTTTAGCTTGAGATAGTTTTTAGTATACAAAAAAAGCCTGCATGCTGATATGCACACAGGCTAAAAGTTATAAAGATAAAAGATTATTTTTTAGAGCTTGTTTTTTTTGACACAGCTTTTTTTACTTCTTTTTCAACAGTATTTTTTACAGCCTTAGCAACTTTCTTTATTTCTTTAGTTGCTTTTTTTACATCTTTTGAAGCTTTTTTTACTGTAGAAGCTGCCTTTTTAGCATCTTTTTTAATCTCTTTTTTTACAGTTTTAGCTGCTTTTTTAACTTCTTTTTTAACACTTACTTTTTTGTTTTTTGAAGAAGCATTAATTATACCCTGAGCAGCAGCAAGTCTAGCAATAGGTACTCTGTAAGGAGAACAGCTTACATAGTTAAGTCCGATATCATAACAGAACATAACAGTAGCAGGGTCGCCTCCATGCTCACCGCATATACCAACAGTGAGTTTTTTGTTGGCAGCTCTTCCTTTAGTAACAGCAATTTTTAATAATTCTCCAATACCCTCTTGGTCTAATGATTGGAAAGGATCTTTTTCATATATTTCTTTATCAACATAATCTTTTAAGAACTTACCAGCATCATCTCTTGAGAAACCGCCTCCCATTTGAGTTAAGTCATTAGTACCAAATGAGAAGAACTCAGCTTCTGTAGCAATCTTATCAGCAACTAAAGCAGCTCTTGGAACCTCTATCATAGTACCAACTTTATAAGCAACTTTGTCTCCAACTTTAGAGAATACTTCATCAGCTATTTTGATAATTCTCTCTTTTATCATTTTTAGCTCTTTTAGAGTACCAACAAGAGGAATCATTATTTCAGGGTGAACATCTACGCCGTTTTTCTTAACTTTAACAGCAGCTTCTATTATAGCTCTTGCTTGCATATCGTAGATTTCTGGGTAAGTGATACCAAGACGGCAGCCTCTGTGTCCAAGCATTGGGTTAAACTCATGTAAAGAATCTCTAATAGTTCTGAGTTTTTCAAAAGGAACATTCATTTCATTAGAAAGCTCTTGTAATTGAGAATCTTCATGAGGAATAAACTCATGCAAAGGCGGGTCAAGAAGTCTAACTGTTACAGGATAACCGTCCATAGCAGTAAATATACCCACAAAGTCTTCCATTTGCATAGGGAATAAACTATCTAAAGCATCATCATAAAGTTTTCTTGGTTCTTTGTAAAGTTTTTCTATCTCTTCAACTAAATCTGCTTTACCTACCTTTTTAGATTCTTCCAATTTTTCTCTTAATTGCTTCACTTCTTCAGCAACAAGTATAAGCTGTCTTACGCTTTTAATTCTGTCAGCATTAAAGAACATATGCTCAGTACGGCACAAACCAATACCTTCAGCACCGAATTTTCTAGCGATTTGAGCATCATTAGGAGTATCAGCATTAGTGTGCACTTCGAATTTATTTTTTATTCTAATTTCATCAGCCCACTGCATAAGTTTTCTAAAGTCTTCAGACATATCAGCCTCTTTGGTAGTAACCTGTCCAAGCATAACCTCACCAGTGGAACCATCTATAGAAATATAATCGCCTTCACGAACTGTGGTATCGTTAACTTTCATAAGTTTTTGACTATAATCAATGTCTAATTCACTGCATCCGGCAACACAGCATTTACCCATACCGCGAGCCACAACAGCAGCATGTGAAGTAGCACCGCCTCTTGCAGTTAATATACCTTCAGCAGCATTCATACCCTTAATGTCTTCAGGGCTAGTCTCTATACGAATAAGTATAACAGATTCGCCAGCCTCTTTCATAGCCTCAGCTATCTCAGCAGCAAATACAGCCTTACCAACAGCAGCACCAGGAGAAGCATTTAAACCCTTAGCAAGTACTTTAGCAGTCTTTTTAGCATTAGGGTCAAACATAGGGTGAAGCAATTGATCCAAATCAGCAGGATTAACTCTCATTAAAGCTTCTTCTTTTGAAATAATTTTAGCCTCAGCAAGCTCAACAGCAATCCTTACAGCAGCAGCCGCAGTTCTCTTACCATTACGAGTTTGAAGCATGTAAAGTTTGCCTTCTTGTATTGTAAACTCCATATCCTGCATGTCTTTATAATGTTTTTCTAATTGATTTTTATAGCTTACCAATTGTTTATATACTTCAGGCATAACCTCTTCAAGAGAAGGGTATTTAGCTTTTCTTTCTTCTTCGCTTTTACCATTATTTTTAGCCCATTCTTTACTTCCCTCTAATGTAATTTCTTGAGGAGTTCTAATACCAGCAACAACATCTTCACCTTGTGCATTAATTAAAAACTCTCCATAGAATTTGTTTTCGCCAGTAGCAGGGTTGCGAGAGAAACATACACCAGTAGCAGAAGTATCTCCCATATTACCGAATACCATAGCTTGAACATTTACAGCTGTACCTAAAAGCCCTCTTATATCATTTAATTTTCTGTATGCTTCAGCTCTTGGGTTGTTCCAGCTTCTAAATACAGCATTAATAGCATGCCATAATTGTACTTTAGGGTCATCAGGGAAAGCTTCGCCCATTTCTTGTTTATACATAGCTTTATATTTTTCTACTACCACTTTTAATTCTTCAACATCCAAATCAGTGTCTTTAACTTCTTTTTCAGCTTTTCCAATTTTTGGTGCTATAGCTTTTTTTCTTTCATCAAGGATTTCTTCGAATTTGTCATGATCCACGCCCATAGCTACATCGCCGAACATTTGTATGAATCTTCTATAAGCGTCCCAAGCAAATCTTGGATTATTAGTTTTTTTAATGATTCCATTAACTACATTTTCGTTTATTCCAAGATTAAGTATTGTATCCATCATACCAGGCATAGATATAGCAGCACCAGAACGTACAGATACAAGAAGAGGCTTGTCGGCATTGCCAAACTCCATTCCCATAGCCTTTTCTAATTTTTTGATGTTTTCATCTACAGCTTTTTCTAATCCATTAGGGTATGATTTGTTTTTGGAATAATAATCACATACTTCTGTTGTAATTGTAAAACCTGCTGGAACAGGTACTTTACTTTCTGTCATTTGAGCGAGTCCTAAACCTTTACCGCCTAATAATGCTTTTGTCTCTTTAGCTCCTTCAGATTTACCATTACCAAAGAAGTAAACCATCTTTTTTGTTGCCATGATAATCTCCTACTGTTGTTATTTTGATAATTTTTTTGTTTACATTTTTTAATAAATATAAATTTTTTCTTATATATATAGTATAGTTTTATTTTTATTCTTGTCAATTTTTATTAAAGCAAATGATGAAAAAAGTAATATTTAAAAAACAGATTTTTGAATGTTTGATTTATTAAAATTTGAAATATTAATGAAACTATAATATATTATTAGCTATGAGTAATTTTGATAAAGCAATTTTTAATAAAATAAAAAGTTTTTTTCTTTCGTTTTACAATAATTTAAAAAATAATAATTCGGTAGTTGTTGGGCTTACATTTGATTTTAATAATGAAAATAAATTATATACGATAGACGATAACTATAAAATAATAAAAGATAATATTCAAAATCCATTGTCTGGATATTCTATATCAAATTTAATTGCTTATGATAATAAAGTTATTGAGTATGATGAAAGTTTTAATTTGGTTATAGATGAAGCATTTAATAACGGCAATTTATACGGCATTCCTTTATATATTCCAGATGCAAATAAAAAAATTAATAAGGCTTTATTTTTGGATAGAGATGGAGTTCTTATGGAAGATGTTGGATATATTGGAGAGGTTGATAGAGTAAAAATAAAAAATGATTTTTTAGGTGTGGTAAAATATG
>CAKVCJ010000152.1 GCA_934725655.1 uncultured Brachyspira sp. | reverse complement strand
AATTTCATCTCATTTACAACACCGCTTTTCATAGAATTAATCTCTCTATAATAAGATACATCAGCAACTAAACTAATCTTATTATCTTCAATTCTAAAAATGTAAAGATAAATATCCCTATCCTCTCCGCTATCATTAAGTATATAATATTTTATAATACCAACTTCATTTTTTTTATCATAAAAACTCTCTAAATCTATAGCCGCATTTTTTCCAATCCTCGAAGACTGATAAGAAAACTTTTCATCTAAATTACTTCCATAAACAGATATCTTCTCTCCTTCAACGGAGCTAATCAAAGCTATAAACTCATTTCCTTTTGAAGAATCTAAAACATCCGCTATCACTATAGAATATACTTTATAACCCTCTCTTTCTAATTTTGTTTTTAAATTATCAGCCTGAGAATATTCGCTGCTGTCTATAACACTCTCTCCATTATAATAAACAATATCTCCAGTGCCTTGCAAATTAAATAATGCATTAATATCATCATTAACCGCATATAAACTTATAAAGCTAAAAATAAAAAAACAAAAAATAAAGACTTTTCTCATAATAAAATATCCAATAATAATTATTTGGAAGACACCTTTATATCAACAAACTTTATTTGAGAGTTTACTCTGCCGTCAGAACTTTTATATTTAATAATTTCAGGAACAGTATAATTATCAATATATGTGTACGATATATCAACATCATAAATTTTTGATTTTTTGTTATAATAGTCAGCACTTTCCACCAAAAGACTATTTTTATCAATTGTATAATTTATACTGTAGTCTTTATTCTCACCAACAGCCCTTAATATAACTTCATATTTATCATCATCTTCTTCTACAGAATCAACAGTAAACTTTTTTGAAAGCGAACTATAACTCTCAGATACAATAGCATAAAACCCCACAGTCTCCAAAGGCTCTTCAAACACAGAAAACATCTTAGCATAAAAACTATCAACATTTTCAAGCACAATGTTTGGTTTAGAGTCTTGTACGAGAGTAAACTTTAATCTAATTTTGTCTTTTGAAGAGAGATAATTTTTTGCAGGTATAGTTGATATTTGAGCTTCTACTATTTTACCTTCTATATATGCATCAAAGCGTTTTGGATATATAGTTTCGTAATTATCTTTTATTTTATTATAAAGCTCTTCAAAAGAAATATCCTGAGAATGAAGCAGATTAAAAAAAGATAATAAAAAAAGTAAAGTTATAAAAGTAAAGTATTTTCTCATAATTTTTTAACTTGTCTTCCTTAAAAGTTATTATCGTAATATATATAATTTGCTTAAACAAAAATAATTATGTTAATTTATAAATTTATTAGTATCAATAGGAAGCTCTAAAACCCTCGAAGCATTAATTAAAGCATTCTTCATAATGTCAGAAACACTCTCTCCCCTCACCTCTGCTAAAACTTCTGCAGTATATGGTATAAAGGCTGGTTCATTAGCCCTTCCTCTCATCTTCTGAGGTGTTAAATATGGAGAATCTGTCTCTATCGTAAACATATCTTTAGGAACGTATTTTGCAGCCTCTCTCAAAAAATCATTTTTTAAATATGTACAAGAACCAGAAAAAGAAAGTATATATCCCAAATCTAAAGCATTCTTAGCATCTTCCACATTTCCGCTGAAACAATGAAATATGCCCCTTTTTGGTATATCTGCCTCTTTAAGTATGCTGAAAGTATCTTTAAAAGCATCTCTGCTATGAATAAGTATTGGAAGATCAACATTTTTTGCAGCATTGCATAAAGCAGAAAAAAACTTCTTTTGTGCCTCCTTGTTGGAATCATCATGATAATAATCTAAACCTATCTCTCCAACAGCATAAATAAGTTTTTTCCTGTTTTCTAAAGTTTTTTTGTTTATAGTTTTTATTTTTAATTCAAAAGCCTTAATAGTGTGTTCATCATTTTCATTGGCATAGTCTGGATAATAACCCATACTAAAAAACACCCCTTCGGCATCAGATAATATATATAAACGCTCATCTATATCACTTGGGTGAACACCTATGTCTATAAAATAATATATTCCAGCCTTGTTTGCTCTCTCCAAAACCTCTTTCAAATCTTTAGCCTTCTTGGATATGTAAGTAAGATGGCAATGACTGTCTATCATAATAACTCCTAATCAGTTTTTTAAAAATTGTCTTTTAAATTAGCACCAGATAAAAGATGAAAATGCAAGTGAAATACGCTCTGACCCGCATTCTCTCCGCAATTATTAACTATTCTAAAAGATTCTAAATTGTTCTCTTTAGCAACTTCTTTAATAGTATCTAATACCTTACCCATCAAATCATTATCTATTTCTGTTATGTCTTTTAAATGTTTTTTAGGCACAACAAGCAAATGAACATCAGATTTAGGATTTAAATCTTTAAACACAACACAGTATTCATTTTCTTTTATAAAGTTTGAAGGTATTTCCCCTTTAACAATCTTACAAAATATGCAATCGTTACTCATAATATAAAACTCCTATAGTTATTAATAAACAAAAAATTATTAATAATTATTACTAATTAGTATTGAAAATTAATTTAATAATATATATAATTATAAAATAAAAATAAAAAAAATAAAAGGCGGTAATTAATGATAGAGAATGCATCACCAGTTGTTTTAGCATTATTTGGAGGGGGGATTACATTTACTTTTACAGCACTCGGAGCAGGATTAGTATTTTTCTTTGTATCTGAAATAAAACCTAAATTATTAGCCACTATGTATGGTTTTGCGGGCGGGGTAATGACTGCTGCTAGCTTTTGGTCTTTGCTTGCTCCTTCTATAGAGCTATCAGAAAATACTAACTTACCAAATTGGCTTATACCTGTTGGAGGATTTTTATTTGGTGCATTTTTTATATGGGTATTAGATAAATCTTTACCGCATATGCATATAGTTAATGGTCATGAAGAGACTGAAGGCGCTAAAGTAAAACTCTCAAAAAGCATATTATTATTTTTGGCAATTACATTACACAATATACCAGAAGGTTTAGCGGTAGGAGTAACATTTGGAGCTTTTTCTATAGGAGACAGCGGAGTGAGTTTTAATGCCGCTTTGGCTTTGGCACTTGGTATAGGGCTTCAAAACTTCCCAGAGGGTGCTGCTGTTTCTCTGCCTCTTAAAAGCACAGGCGTTTCAAAATCAAAATCTTTTTTACTTGGGGCAATATCTGGAATAGTAGAGCCTATTGCTGCTGTAATAGGTGCCGTTGCGGTTACTAAGCTTACATTGATACTTCCTATAGCATTATCATTTTCTGCAGGTGCTATGATATATGTTGTTATAGAAGAATTAGTACCAGAAGCTGTTGCAGAAGAGCATAATCACTTTGGAGTATTTGGCTTTATATTCGGCTTTGCTATAATGATGGTTTTAGATGTTGCTTTGGGATAAAATAGCTAAACAATTATATTTTGAAATTAATATATTTTAACAATATGTTATCAACTTTTTCCCGCCTTCGCACCCATACCTAAAGGTACTTCCTACGGTCGTACCGAGTAGGTGCCTATCGGCAAAAGAAGTGGGGGGGGTACCCTAAGGGCACGCTTCGCAGGGGGACTAATCCCCACAAACAAAAAACTTAAAATATATTTTTTGATAAACTAAAATCAACATATTCTAAAATAACTATATTTTGTTATATTATTTTTTTATTCAACTTTTTTGTCGCTCAAAAAAGTTGCAAAAAACGCAAGTACTATAACTTTGCATGTTTTGAATATGTATAAACTATATTGTAATACCAACATTTCAAGCTAAAAAAAATGCAGCCTTTTTGGTTCTTTGTGCCAATATAGTAGACACTACATTTAGTCATAGAAAAATATGGGAGTTACTAAGTGTTCACAGAGCTTGAACAAAGTCATCACAAATAAAAAACTAAAAATTGAAAAATATAGTTGTTTATAGATATCACATACTGAAAGATTCACCAAGATAAATCTTACGGGCTAAAGGATTTGCTATAATCTCTTCAGGGCTTCCTTGAACTAATATTTTACCATTACCCATTATATATGCCCTATCTGTAATTCTTAAAGTTTCGCGTACATTGTGGTCGGTTATTAATATGCCAAGTCCTTTTTCTTTTAGTGAAGCTATGATATTTTGTATATCAATAACTGCTATAGGGTCAACTCCTGCAAATGGTTCATCCAATAAAATAAATTTTGGGTTTACAGTTAATGCTCTTGCTATCTCGCATCTCCTTCTCTCACCGCCTGAAAGCGTATACCCCTTTTGTTTTCTTACATGCGTGATATTAAACTCTTCAAGCAGTCTGTCTGTAATATCCATTCTGTCTTTTTGAGTTAAAGCATCATTGTATTCCAATATAGAAAGTAAATTATCCTCAACAGAAAGTTTTCTAAAAATAGAAGCCTCTTGCGGTAAATAACCTATTCCAAGCTGTGCACGCTGATACATGTGAAGTTTAGTAATATCTATATCATTTAAATAAACATTTCCCTTAGTAGCAGTAACAAAACCAACAGTAATATAAAAACTCGTAGTCTTTCCCGCACCATTAGGCCCTAAAAGTCCAACCACCTCTCCCTGTTTTACACTATAAGAAATATCTTCTATTATTTTTCTCTTGCCGTAAAATTTAGTTAAATTTACCGCTCTTATTTCTGAAGGGTTTTCTTTATCATAATTAAAGAAGTTATCAACCGTTACTCTATTTGCAGAGGGTATATCTTTATCTTTCTTTTTAAAAATATTTAAAAACTTATGAAACATATACCCTCTCTTTAATTATTATTTTTTATTATTGTTCATTAGAAGCAGAATGCTTTTTAGAGTCAAAATCTGCCATAATACCGTCAAATGTATAAAGGTCTCTTCCTTCTAATTTTCCGTTTCCAAGCATCTTTATTTTGCTTAATATCTCATTAAATAGCTCTTCCTCTTCCAACTGCTCTTGTATAAACCAATCTAAAAACCTTACTGTAATATGGTCTTTACTCTCCATAGCCTTGCCTACTAATTCATTAATACAAGAAGTAACATACTCTTCATGTTTTAATATCGCTTTAAATAAATCCTCCACAGATTTAAAACTGCTTTGCGGAGCTTTCATCTCTGTAATAATAGCCTGTCCGCCAA
>CAKVCJ010000151.1 GCA_934725655.1 uncultured Brachyspira sp. | reverse complement strand
ATTTTTTTCTCCTTTTGAAATATTTTCTTACATTGTATTCATCTTTTTCTAATAATGATTTCACTTCTTCTATAGAATTAACTTTAATATTATCTCTAATATATTTAAGAAATATAACTGTTATTCTTTTACCGTATATCATTCTTGAAAAATCTAATATATGACTTTCTACTCTGAGTTCTCTATTAATATTACTAACTCCAATAAAAGTTAAAGCTTTATATAATTTAGAACTATTTCCTATTTTTACCAAAGAGCTGTAAACTCCCATCTTAGGAACAAATATATTATCATTTAATTCTAAATTAGCAGTAGGATAGCCTATCTTTCTGCCCAAAGCATTGCCATGTATTATGATGCCGCTCATACTATAATTTCTGCCAAGCATCTTCGTAACACTCTCAACTTCGCCGTTTAATAGTGCATCCCTTATATTGCTGCTCGAAATCTTATCGCCGCAATGATTAAGAAAATTAACTATATTAACATCTACATTCTTTTCTAAAGCATATCGCCTTAGAAAATCAACATCTCCAACTCTATCCTTCCCAAAAGCAAAATCTTCTCCAATGACAATTCTCTTCATTTTGTAGTATTCTATTAATCTATTAAAGAACTCTTTAGCTTCCATTGTATAAAATTCTGGTAAAAAGTCAATAACTATTATATAATTAACACCCAAAGCCTTAATAAAAGATATATTCTCTTCCATATGATAAATAGAGACATTCTTCTTTCTTATTATCATAACAACAGATAACAAATTATATTTTTTAGCCATATTAACAGTATAACTAATAAGTTTTTGATGCCCCTTATGAACCCCATCAAATTTACCTATTGTAACTACACTATTCTTCTTTATATCTATCTTGCAAAAATCATTAATAACAACTTGATTCATTCTATCATTCTTCCATTCTCTTATTATTGCGCATTAATATAATATTTATTACCAAAGATAATATTATAATTAACAAAGAAAAAACACATAAAAATATACTAAAATTAATATAATTATCTGTTAAAAAACTGTATCTAAACCTAATAAAGAAAAATATTATTCCAAATATTATATAAATAATAAAACCTAAAAGCATATTATGATATTTAAAACTTGAAAATGATAAAGAACTGCTAATCATATAAACTGATAATAATAATAAAAATAAACTAATATACAAAATACATATAAAAAATATAGATAAATCATTAACACTAATATATTTTAATAATCTATTTAAATAAGATGACATATCAAAGCCAAACACTATATTTTCTGCAATGTTAGATATATAACCATAAATATTCCTTCTGCTTAAAGAAACTAAATCTTTATTTAGAACATTATTACTATTTATTTCTAATACTTTATTTAGAATAATATCGTTTTTAGCAATAATCATATTATCAGCAAAATAAAGTTTATTAGAATATACAGTATCTATTAATATAGAACTCCCATATTCCTCATTAGTGAGATTGGACTTTATTAAATAATTATCTATCTTATATAAATAATTTGAATCTTTTATAATATATCTATCAGCATATTCAATATCATTAAAATCACCGTTAAAAAATACTATATAAGAAGGATATATTAAAGCTATGGCAGTAAATATTATTATAGTAATAAAATTATATATACGATTCTTTTTATTAAAAACACCTATAATTATAGAACTCAATAAAAAAGATACGAATAATATAGAAAAAATATTGCTCATAAAAAAATTTTTTAAAACATCCATATTGAAATGATATAAAGAACTTTCTAAATATCTAAATAGATAAATACAAAAAAATATTATAAAAAATATAAATGCAGTAAATAAATTCTTAGCAACTTTCATAACATATATATTATACTATAAAGACAAAAATTCAAGTATTAAAACTAATTAAGCAGATTTAGTAAATATTCCAAAATTATAAAGAGCATCATTTAAGCTCTCAAATGATTCTATCGTATTTGAAAGCTCCATCAAATCATAATCTAATTTAACATTGCCCTCCAAATTAGAAAGCACAATATCCCCATAACAATTATTATTAAGTTCTTTTTTTAAATCTATTAAATAATCCCATATATCTTTTTCAATAAAAGAACATTCGCAAAGATTAAGAATAATATTATTAATACCTTTAGATAAATACTCCAACATTATATCTTTTATTTTTGGGAGCAGCTCTGAACATATATTATTTTTTAAATAGAATACTATTACGGAATCTTCTTTTACAAGATAATTAATTTCAAATGAACAGCTAATCATATTTATATGATAACAACTTTTTATCTTTTGTCAATAAAAAATTCAAAATAATATTGTTGTTAACATTTAATTGACAAATAAGTATTATCTATTATACTTTAAAAACATATTTATTTTTATTAACGGAGTTTATTATTTATGAAAAAAGTAATTATTATAGGAGGAGTCGCAGCTGGAATGAGTGCTGCTGCAAAGGCAAGAAGATTAGATAAAGATGCGGTTATAACAGTTTATGAAAAAACTGAATATGTATCCTGGGGAGCTTGCGGTATGCCGTATTATGTTGGAGGATTCTTTGACAATCCAGACACTATGATAGCAAGAACTGCTGAGGCTACTATAAAATCGGGAATAGATTTAAAAATTAAACATGAAGTATTAAAAATTGATGCTAAAAATAAAAAAGTAATAGTAAAAGATTTGGAAAATAATAAAGAGTTTGAAGATAGTTATGATAATTTGCTTATAGCTACTGGGGCAAAATCTATAATACCAAAAATAGAAAATATTAATATTGGAAATGTATCTACACTTAAAGAGTTTACAGATGCTATCAATATGAGAGAAAAAATGAGGGATGCGAATATAAAGAATGTAGTTGTACTTGGAGCGGGGTTTATAGCTATAGAAGCTGCTCATAATATAAAGCATCTTGGTAAAAATGTGAGAATAATACAACGTTCTGATAGGGTATTTGGAACAAAATTTGATAAAGAGTTTTCTGACTTGGCTATTGAAAACATAAAAACACATATTGATTTAAACTTAAACGAAAAGGTTTTATCATTAGAAGCTGACTCAAATAATAATGTTAAGGCGGTTGTTACAGACAAAGGCAAATATGATGCTGATTATGTTGTTGTTGCTATTGGAGTTACACCTAATACTGATTTAGCTAAAGAGGCGGGAGTACAATTAATGGAAAATGGGGCTATATTTGTTGATAGGGAAGGAAAGACTAGTGTTGATTCTATATATGCTGCGGGGGACTGTGCTGGAATATACGACAGGGTATTAAATACTGCAAGTTATGCTGCTTTGGCTACTGGGGCTAATAAACTTGGAAGAATGGTTGCTTCTAATTTGATTGGCGGAAATGAAAAGTTTATTGGAAGCTTGGGAAGTGCATGCATACTTTGTTTTGATTTGGAGATGGCAAGAACTGGTATTACTGAAGAAGAAGCTAAAAAGAAAAATATTAATTATAAAACTGTTACTGTAAAAGATATTGACCATACACATTATTATCCAGATTATCAGGATTTGCATATAAAACTTGTATATTCTGCTGAAAATAGAAAAATATTAGGCGGACAGATTGCTGGAAAAAGAGGGGCTGTGCTTAGAAGCGATGTAATAGCTGCTTGCATACATGCTGGGCTTACTGTAGATGAATTAGGAATGCTTGATTTATGTTATGCTCCGCCTTTTGCCCGCACTTGGGACTCTTTAAACGTTGTCGGTAATGCTGCTAAATAATATAAAAAATTAGGTATTTACATTCAATTTTAAATATTATAATTCCGTTTTATTATATGGGGTTATAATGTTTAAAATTGGAGTTTTGTATGTATAGATATATATTTATTTTTATAGTGTTTGGTTCTATAATGCTATTTGCTCAAAACAATATGGATACAAATAGTATAATGTATGATATTGTAAAAAACAGAGCATACATCACAGAAAGAGATAAACTCACATCTAAAATAAATATATTCACATCATGGAAAAATACTCAAAAATATATGCGTGAAAATAGTTTTAGATTCTTCAAAAGATATGGAAGAACTTTAACATTAGAGTTTAGATATAGATATCCATACTATTTTCAAGTAGCAAGCTCAACTCCTATAATATTTATGTTTGATGACGGAAGCTCTTTAGAATTAACAAATATACAAAAAACAGTGTACAGTCCATTTGTAATGGGTAATTTAAGATATTATGAAGTAGAAGTGAAATACAAGTTTAATGATGATAATGAGTTTGACAGCTTCACCGCAAAAAGCATATCAAATATAAGATTCAATTTTATTAATAATTTCAATGAAAACACATACGAAGATATAGCAATATCTCCTACAGCAACGAGCAATTGGCAAAGTAATTTTACTATGTTTAGAGATGCCATTAACAAGCTTGATGAAATTCAAAATTCCTCAAATGCTTATTAATAGAATTCTCATATAAGATAATTAAAAACATTAACCGCACGGTAAACAAAATTCTGTTTAAAAATTTGTTTTATAATTTTAGATTTACTATGTTTTAAAGTAATGTTCTGCGTGCGTTGTATGATTTTATATAAATGGGTATGTGCTAAATTTTTTTGGTCTATTAAAAAATATTAACTATAGTACTTTCACTTTTTGGTTCTTTTGACGAAGTCCGCACCGCGAGCTGCTGGAAAAAGAACAAAAAAAATTGGTATAAAATAATTGTTTTAATATGTACTAAAAAATTTTCACTTTTTTATTTTAATTATTTGCGGGGCTAGCCCCCGAACCCCCACTTCTTTTGGTGGCCCAAAGAAGCAAAAGGACTGCATTAAAAAAAAACAGCTTTTAAGCATATACAAAATACTATATTATTTTATATTAATACATACTCCAAATATAAAAAGTTATAGTACTTGCACTTTTTGGTTCTTTTGACGAAGTCCGCACCGCGAGCTGCGGGAAAAAGAACAAGAAAAAAATTATAAAAAATAATTATTTAAATATATACTAAAAATTTTAAGTCTGTAAAAATTCAGTTTTTATGTTTTTATTACTTTCGGAGACTACTTCCCGCACCCACACTTCTTTTGGTGGCCCAAAGAAGCAAAAGGACTGCATTTTTATTATAAATTTTATAATTTAATTGTACATTAAAATGCACTCCCCCGCACGACTAAGAAGTTATA
>CAKVCJ010000150.1 GCA_934725655.1 uncultured Brachyspira sp. | reverse complement strand
ATATATCATAAAATCTATTAACAGTCAATTTAACAGATTCATTGTCAAAATATATAAGCACATTCCTGCAAAAAACTATATCTATATTCAAATATCTATTATTAGGCGTAATAAGATTATGATATTCAAAACTAACCATACTTTTTACTTCATCTTTAATTTTATATTTACCATTAGAAGTTTTATCAAAATATTTAGATAAATAGTCAGCACTTATATTAGAAACCTTATCTTTATCATAAACCCCTCTTTTAGCTATATCTAAAGAATGCATAGAAATATCCGTAGCATATATTTTCACATTATTACGATATAGATTTGGAGTCTCTAAACAAGTCATCGCTATAGAATACGGCTCTTCCCCAGTAGAACAGCCGGAACTCCATATATGTATAGTCTCTGCATCTTTTTTATTATTCAATACTATCGGAAGTACTTTGTTCTTCAACAAATTGAAATTACTTTCTGTTCTGAAAAATTTAGTGAGGTTTGTAGTGATGTTATCTAAAAATAATTTTAATTCCTGCTTATCTGCAGAAATAAGTTTGTAATAATCTTCTACATTAGCAATATTTCTCTCTTTCATAGAAGACTGTATTCTTGATTCTAATATTACCTGATTGATAAGGTTAAAACGAATACCGCTTTTATTATATATAAACTCCTTGAATAATTCTAAATATTCTTCTGTTAAACTATTATTACTCAAATTAATGATACCGTATTTTTAAATCATTTTTTATCTAGAACCATTTTTATACGCTCTAAAACTTTTTTTCTATCCAAAGGCTTAGTAATATAATTTTTAGCACCTGCAAGAAGTGCTTTTTTAACCATATCCTCTTTACCTAAAGCACTAACCATAACAACTTTAGCATTTTTATCAAACTCTATTATTTTTGTAAGAGCGGTAATACCATCCATTTTAGGCATAGTAATGTCCATAGTAACCAAATCAGGTTTTAATTCTTTATACATCATAACGCCTTCTTCGCCGTTTTCTGCTGTACCTATCACTGTATACTGCTCTGATACTAATATCTGCTGCAATTGTTTTACTACAAAAGCTGAATCATCTACCAATAAAACTCTAAAAGATTTGCCAAATTCATTTATTCCATCTGCTGCTTTTTTATTTATATCAGACATATTACATTACTCCTTCAAACTTTAAAAGATATTATCGTATTAGAAATCATTATAATTTAGTGTAAAATTATACTAATTATATTGCACATATTTTTACATATATCTATTTTATCAAAATAATAATTTTTTGCAAGTAAAGATTTAAATTTACAATATTATTTTAATAAAAAATATTGACAACTTTTTTAAAAAACATATAATTTTTGCTAAAAATACTTAAGAAAATTGAAAATGATTAGATATACCTTACTCTGCTGCTTTCTATGTTGTATAGGATTAAATGCGCAAAATACAAACCTCTCAATAGAACAAAAAATGGATAATTATTCAAAAAGAGTGAAAACTCAATGGAAATATAATCCTTTAAGAAATCCAGAAACAGATAAATATTTCTCAGGATATGCTGATATAAATAATTACAACACCAAATTCTGGTTTGGAACAATATTTAATGCTGAAAAACTTTATAATAATAAAAACTTCACTATAAATAAAGTAATAATATTTCATAGTCCGACATTATCAACAGAATTAGCACCTATAGCTTTTAATATAAACGAAGAAACGCATAGAATTAGAATAGGCGTAGCTTACTCTGCAAAGTTTAATTTTGCACACTATCAATATAAATACGATAAACTATACGGCACTAGTTTTTTATTCAGCACATACATGCAAGTGGAAGCATACTTTGACTATATATTCAAAAATAAGCTTAAAATAAGATTTGCTCCTTTAAAACATGTATGCTATCACATGGGCGGAGATATATTAGGAGATACTTCATTACATGACAAAACCAAAGATGAGTTTATAGATGTTGGTTTTGAACAGATGCATATTGCTGCATATTATAGATGGGGTTGGTTTTCTTTTTATGGCGGTACTTTATTTGTTATTACTGGTTTTAAAAAGTCTAATTTAGTTAATATATTTACACTATATGCAGGAAGCGATTTTAGATTTCCTTTGTGGGGAGAGATGAATTTAATTACAGGAGTTTATATAGCAGGTGAATATGATGAGTTTAATAGAATAGACAGAAAAGCTGCAGGAGAAGGTTATAATGCTATAGAATCTATTTATAAATGGTCGCCTTCTATATCTGTAGCTTTAGGAATAGAGATTTATAGATTTGCAATAGGAGTAAAATATGAATATCTTCGCTCAAGGCAGCTTTATGCTTTTAGAAAAATGGAAAGCAAGATTGGTTTAGAAGCAAGTTTATTCTTCTAAAATTATTATTTAATAATTTAAAAATTAAACACAAATAAATTGCAATGCTTAAAAATCTTTCAATAAAAATCAATATTTTTTACATCATAATTTAAATCAATTTTATTTGCTTTTTTTCTGCTAATAAAATATAATGCTTAAACTATCAATCATAAAAAATATATTATAATTAGAGGATTTATATTTATGGACGTTAATGATTTAAGAAAAGGCGATGCTATTATATTAGACGGCGAAACTTATCTCGTAATAGATGCTCATTTTCACAGAGCTCAGCAGAGAAAAGCAAATGTTAGAACTAAATTGAAAAATATGATTAAAGGAAATATGGTTGAAAAAACTTTTGCTTCCACTGAAACTGTTGAAGAGGCTGATATTGCATACAAGAAAGCTCAATATTTATATAATGAAGGAAATGAGTATATATTTATGATACTCGATAACTATGAGCAAGTGCATGTTAATGAAGAGATACTCGGAGATAATAAATACTATCTCTTAGATAACAGCGAAGTTGATTTGCAATATATAAATGATGAAGTTACAGCTATAAGATTTCCAATACATGTGATTTTAGAAGTTACATATACAGAACCTGGTTTTAAAGGCGATACTACAGGAAGCACTTTAAAGCCTGCTAAATTAGAAACTGGTATAGAAGTAAATGTTCCTCTTTTCATAAACATAGGAGATAAAATTAAAGTAGATACCAGAGATGACAGTTATGTTGAACGCGTAAATAAATAATATGCTTTATATAACTTCTATTATATTAGCTTTATTTCTATTTATAATCATTTTTACTGTAAAAGTAAATATATTAATATATATAGGGGCAGCCTTATTTATAATTCATATAATCACAAAGTCTTTATATAAAACTATAAAAAGGCTATTGCATCTTATACCATATTTTTTAGCCGTATTCATTATTCAAGGCTTAAACTCCAGAGGCGAATATTATAATATATTAGGAATATATATAGACAAAGCAGGCGCTGACTTTACAATAATATACTTCATTAGAATATTAAGTCTGTTATATTTCTTGTCTATATTTTTTATTCTTATAAAGAAAATTAAAATACCTAATGGAATCATTTTTGATGAGATGATAAGAATTAATATATTTATGAACATAGTAAAAAAATCATTTTTTTTGGAATTTAATAAAATAAAAGATAAAAATAAAACTTTTAAAGAAAAAATAAATTTAGTTAAAAAGCTATTAGAGAATGTGTATAGAGATTCTTTTAAACTATACCCATACGATATATTTATAGATAATTACAGAAAATCTCAAAACATAAAAAACTTATTAACCTCCAAATAAGAACTGTGCACAATTACTGCATAAATAATTTTTAAGTAAAACAGCTACAACAATAGTATCTTCTCTGTTTTCAGTCATAAATATGCCGTTATTATTTTTGTAATACTTATATTTTAACATCTTATTCTTGCCGTCTTTAGTTTCCACATTAATTGAAATATAGTTTTCTTTAAAATTATTATTTACCATACTTTTGTATTTGGGCTTTATTTTCATGTGTAAACTCGATATGGAGTGAAGATTAATAGTGATGGTATTATCATTGATGTTAAAATAGGCTTCAAATATATGATAATAATTAGTATCGCTTTCAATGCATTTTGGCGGAACTATTGCATATATCATATAAAAATCCTCCTTATATGTTAATAATAATAAAAATTTATATTCTGTCAATTTTTATATTTTTGTGAATATAACTATTATTTTTATGTAAAAATTTTATTATTATCTTATAATAAGTAAACCATATACCAATTATATATAATTGAAAAAACATATATAAAATATGCATCATACAGCAGCTATTTTATATTTTATAATAATTATAAAAACACTTTATAGTTCATCTTTTACATAAATTTATATAAAAATTATTAAAAGTTTGAAAACAAATTATTTATAATATATACTAAGAATTAAGATACTTAATATTAAAGAGAATGAAATGTCAAATAATAATAATCAGCATCAAAAGCCATTAATGGAAGAACTTTACAAAGAAGAATTAGAAATATTAAAAAGCAAGGATAAAAATCTAAAGCCGAAAAATTGGCAATTATCCCCTCAGGCAGTGAGAGATTTTATACTCGGCAAAGAGTTTGAAGGCGGCACTGTTATTAAAAAGAAGTTTTACGGAGATGATGCTTTAGTTGAAAGGGCAATAATCACTTTAGCAGGCAACAGAGGTTTAATGCTTGTAGGAGAGCCAGGAACTGCAAAAACAATGCTAAGCGAACTATTATCTGCAGCTATAAGCGGAAACAGTACAATCACAATACAAGGAACTGCAGGAACTAACGAAGATAATATAAAATATTCTTGGAACTATGCTTTGCTATTTGCTAAGGGGCCTGTTGATGAAGCATTAATACCTTCTCCTATTTATACAGGTATGAGCAATGGTTTTATAACAAGATTTGAAGAGATTACAAGATGCCCTATTGAAATACAAGACTCTTTAATAAGTATATTAAGCGATAAGATAATGAATATACCAGAGCAAAACAGAGTATTATTTGCAAATGCTGGTTTTAATATAATAGCCACAGCAAATACAAGAGATAAAGGCATTAATGAGATGAGCAGTGCTTTGAAAAGAAGATTTAATTTTGAAACTGTTGAGCCTATAAAAGACATAAAATTGGAATCTGAAATAATAACTAATCAATGCGAAAATTTATTTGAACTTGCCAATATTGATATAAATATAGATTATGATGTAGTTAATGTACTTGCCACTACTTTTAATGAA
>CAKVCJ010000149.1 GCA_934725655.1 uncultured Brachyspira sp. | reverse complement strand
TGGTTAAATATGTTGCTAATCAAATAAACTTTAATATGAAAGCTACTCGTGATATAGAATTTGATGATTTAGTAGGTTATGGTGCTTTAGGTTTGATAGATGCTATAGATAAGTATGATCCTAATAAAGAAGTGAAGTTTAAGACTTATGCCACAACAAGAATAAAAGGCTCTATTTATGATGAGCTTAGAAAAATAGATAAACTTCCGAGGTCTATAAGAAGAGAGATAAAAGATATAGAAATAGCGAGGGAATTTTTAGAGAGTAAGTTAGGACGAAATGTTAATTCTCAAGAGATAGCGGATACTATGGGAATACCTTTGAGTAAAATTAATGAAACTATGAGATATTCTATAGAAGCTTCCACTACTTCTTTGAGTGAAGTATGGTATCATGGCGATGATTCTGATGAGATATCTATAATGGATACTTTAAAGGCAAGCGATAAAAATAATCCTGAGTATCTTGTTGAGAGAAAGGATGTGCAAAAGAAGATAGTTGAGGCTTTAGATAAATTGCCTGAAAAAGAGAGAAGTGTTCTTATATTATATTATTACGAAGATTTAACTTTAAAAGAGATTGGGAAAGTATTAGATGTATCAGAGAGCAGGGTATCTCAGCTTCATACGAAGGCTGTGCAGCAATTAAGATACAGTCTTTCAGAGATAAAGAAACAATTACTATAGTAGGTGGTTTTTTATGAATGAATTAAAAAGAAAAATTTTACAAAGCGATTTTTACAAAGATATTTATAATAATCAAAATTCGCGTTCTATAGAATTGGAAGTTGAGAATTTAGAAGACGGCATGC
The DNA here is from genome assembly GCA_934725655.1 of uncultured Brachyspira sp. Lineage (GTDB taxonomy): Bacteria > Spirochaetota > Brachyspiria > Brachyspirales > Brachyspiraceae > Brachyspira. Next base: position 4,410 of record CAKVCJ010000149.1, on the reverse strand, counting down.
ATCAGGCAGCTGCTATATTTCAATGCCCTGTATATGAATTATCCTACAAAATTATTAGAGATAGAAGTACTGGTATTTTTAGAAAGTTTCATTCCAATCCTTATTTAATAAGATATACTCATATTAAATATGATAAATCCAGCATTACTTATGGACATACGGTTGATTATTCTACTGCTTCGCAGATGGGAAGTAATGATAATGTTGTTATAGATAAAGATACAAGCATAGTAGTAAGGGTAAAAAGAGATGGCGTATTTTTAAAGGTTTCACCTCCTACTGCTGACGGAACTCGAATTGAAGATATGAAGGCTTTAGAAAAGAAATTAATAGAAGCAGGCCTTAAACATTATGATTCTAATTTAGCTAAAGAAATTTTACATGAACAAAAAGGCGAGTATGTAAAGATAGCTGATTGGGACCCTTCTAAATCTGTGTATAATGCTAAGATTACATATACTATTACAGAAGATAATATGCAAGCTTATATTACTGTTAGTAAGCCTAATAATGGCGGAAGAGAGATTGATTTGCAGGATGCTAAGGAGTTATTAGAAAATAGCGGAATTACATTCGGCGTAAAAGAAGATAATATTTCAAGGCTTTTGGAAGAGGGTACTTTTAATGTTCCTATACTTGCTGCTGAAGGGGTTTATCCTAAGATTGGACAGAATGCTAAGATAGAATATTTAGTTAATGTTAATAAAGATGCTATACCAAAATATATAGATGAAGATGAATCTATAGATTATAAGGATTTGAGTATAGTGGAAAATGTATCTGAAGGACAAAAGTTAGCACATAAGATTCCTGCTACAGAAGGGGAGCATGGCATTAATGTTTTAGGAACGAAGATAGAGGCTAAAGACGGAAAAGATATAGATTTAAAAGATATACTTGGGGATAATGTTGTTATAGACGGCGATTATATAGTTGCGGGCATAAATGGGCAGGTTTTATTAAAGGGTAAATTATTAAGTGTTGAGCCTGTATTTGAAGTTGCGGGAGATGTTGGCCCTGAGACTGGTAATGTTAATTTTATAGGAAGTGTGCTTGTTAAGGGAAGCGTTAATGATAATTTCTCTATAAAAGCTGAGGGTAATATAGAGGTTAATGGTACTGTTGGTAAATGCGATCTTGAGGCTAAGGGAGACATTATAGTAAAACTTGGTATTCAAGGCAATGAGAATAGTTTTGTTAGAGCTGGGGGAGATGTTATTGCAAAGTTTATACAGTTCTCTAATGTAGAATCTGCTAATAATGTTGTAGTTACTGAGGCTATACTTAATTCTAATATAGATGCTGATAATAGAATAATACTTACTGGTAAGAGGGCTTCTGCGAGCGGAGGGGTATTAAGAGCTTTGTATGAAGTTAATGGTAAGGTATTGGGTTCTCCTTCTGGAACAAATACTGTTATAGAAACTGGCGTAAGTCCTGCCAAAAGAAGAAATATTGCTGCTATGGATAAAGAAAAAGAGGAGCTTGATGCTGCTATAGAAGAGATAGAAAGAAATATTAAATCATTAGAACAGGCTGCTAAGGTGAGAAAATTGGATGATGAAAAAACTGAGCAATTACAAAGTTTGAAAGAACAGCTTGAGCAGGCTAACAGCAGGAGAGAAGAAATTGTTTTAGAAAGAGAGGCTTTATCTCAGCAAATGGAAATAGAAAAAGTGGATTCTACAATAAGTGCAGCTAAAGAGGCTTTGGCTGGGGTGAAACTTATTATAGGAAGTGCGGAGTTTGATATTAGACAAACTTATAAAGCTGTTACTTTTTATGAGGATAAGGGCTTAATACAGATTGATAAATATAGAGGCGAGCCTAAAAACGATAAGAAAAATGACATTTAATTTGGAGTTTTTATTTTGGCTAAGTATTTTAATATAAATGATTTTTATAAGACGGCTATAGAATGTGCAATAGATGCTGACCCGAGGGGTAGAGATATTGTAGAAAAAGAACTTGAGATAGTAAAAAAAGATTATGAGGCTATAAAAGACAAAAGAAAAAAAGAGTATTTTGATAAGGATAATTTGTTTAATCCATATGCTGACAGCAGAATATTAAATATTGCAGAAGACAGAGATATAAAAAAGATATTTTGCGGTATTGATATGCAAACTTCTGAGCTTTTGCTTGCAGACAGGTTAAATGAAAAAAATGCAAAAATAGATTTAATTGTTACTCATCATCCAAATGGATATGCTTATGCTAAGTTTTATGAAGTGATAGCTATGCAGATTGATAAGAACTATCTTAATGGTGTTAATATAAATGTTTCTGAGGCGCTCACTAATAAAAGAATGTATGGAGTTGAACGTTCTGTTTCTCCTTCCAATCATAATAGAGATGTTGCAGCGGCTAAGCTTCTTAATCTTAATTATATGTGTATGCATACATTTGCTGATAATCATGTTGAAACATTTTTAACTAATCTTATAAAAGAAAAAAATCCTTATAAGCTTTCTGATATATTAGATTTGCTTAATGATATTGAAGAGTATAAAATATCTTCAAAGAATAATAATCCGCCTAAACTTTTTAATGGAAGCGAAAAAAATAGGGCAGGAAAGGTTATTGTGGATATGACAGGCGGGGCTTCATTCGATATTGGTATGATTGCTGCTTTAGCTAATGCTGGTGTTGGAACTTTGGTTGTGATGCATTTATCTGATAATCATATAGAAGAGTGCAAAAAGTATAATATTAATATTGTTTGTGCGGGGCATATGGCGAGTGATAGTTTGGGGCTTAATTTGCTTTTTAAGGCTATAAAAGAAAAAGCTAAAAAAAGTTTTGAAATACTTCCTGCTTCAGGATATATATTTGTGGAAAGATAATGAAAAGTAAATATAAAAATATTCTATTCGATTTAGATGGTACTATTACAGATTCTGCTAATTGTATTATAAATGGTGTTAAATATGGGATACATAAAATGAATGATATTTATCCTAATTTAAATATTATTTTGCCTGAAGATGATATTTTAAAAAAATTCATTGGCCCTCCTCTTGATATTAGTTTTAAAAAATATATTTATGATGATCAAGATAAGGCTATGGAGTTTATAAGCTATTATAGAGAAGATTATGATGGAAACAATGGGCTTTTAAATTGTACGCTTTATGACGGAATATATGATTTAATACAAACTTTACATAATAATAATTTTAATATATATTTAGCAACTGCAAAGCCTTTAGAATCTGCTGTTAGAATAATAAAGCATTTCGATTTAGATAAATATTTTACTAAGATGTATGGGGCTATTTTGGGAGGAGCTATAAAAAATAAACTTGATGTTTTAAAAGAGGCTTATCTTAAAGAAAACTTTAATAAAAATGAAACTCTTATGATTGGAGACAGAATAGATGATATCGCAGGAAGTAAAAATATGGGATTTGATTCTATTGCTGTGAGATATGGTTTTGGAAATGATGAAGAGTTTAGAGACGCTACATACATAGCAGATAATACTAAACAAATTTTAGATATTATTATCACTAAATAAAATCTCTTCTAATACTTTTAAGCTTTTTAATTCTCTATGTATATGATTGTATATTGATTTTTGTAATATATCTCTTATTGTAGTTATTGAGTTATTATAAAACTTTATTATATCATTGCTGTTTACTATATCGAGCATAGAAGAATGTTTTATTAATTTCATAAATAATATATCATTATAATTTAATTCTATAGCATCTTTTATATTTATTTTGCAATTGCTGCAAACTAAACCTCCTTCGTTAATAGAATAATAATTTGCATCTTCTCTTTCACACAATACACAATTATCTAACAAAGGAGAAAGCCCTGCTATATAAAGCAGTTTTATTTCAAAGGCTCTTAACAATATATTTATATAATATTTCAAATTATCTTCATTTTGTTTTTCATTTTCTTCTAAAGAATATAGCGTTTTTTCCATTAGAATAAAATATCTCTCATCAAAATCTTTTGCAAAATATAATAATAATTCTTTTATATAAAATACTGCTAATGATGAATAAATAGATTTTTCTAAGATATGATAATTTTTTATTATATTTGACTCTTTTAATACAGAGAGGCTGTCAGATTTTTTTTCATATATATTTATATTGAGTTTTGATATGCTTTCTAAATCAGAGCCGAAAGCTTTGGAGTTTTTTTTAGCTTGATAGCATATAGAAGATATTATATTTTTTTGTGTGAGAAAAGAAGCTATAATAGATGAGTTTTTATAATTATTGTATGATAATATAAAAGCCTCATAATTTTTTATCAAATTTAATTCCTTTTAAAAATTAAAGGGCAGATCATAAATGACCCGCCCAAACTTATGCCTACTTAAGCATTAAGCTTGATGTATAGCGTTGCTAGGACAAACAGCTTCGCAAGCTCCGCAATCAGTAC
>CAKVCJ010000148.1 GCA_934725655.1 uncultured Brachyspira sp. | reverse complement strand
TTACTTTAACGCATTGTAAGCATTCTCCATTAGCAGCTTCTTTTATAGCAAGAGCTAATTTTTCTGTATTTCCGCTTTTACTTGTATAAACTATTGAGTATTTCATTTTACAATCTCCTTTAAATGTTAGATTAATCTAATAATATATTATTTGAATATTTTTGCAAGTATGATATTTTGTAAGAAATATATATTAAAACATATTGACAAACTTCGATATATTTGCTATAATACATATCGATAAAATTCGATGTGTTGCGGGAGGTTTAATGAGAAATTATAAAAAGGACGCTTTAGTGTTTAAAGCATTTTGTGATGAGAATAGACTTCAAATATTAGAAATGCTGAAAGAAGGCGAGATATGTGCTTGTAAAATTTTGGAAAAATTAAATATAGTTCAGTCTACATTATCTCATCATATGAAAATACTTTTAGACTCTAAAATAGTAAATGGGAGAAAAGAAGGTAAATGGATGCATTATAGTATAAATAAACAAGGCTTTGAAGAGGCAAAAAATATTCTTAACTCCTATGGAGAAAAAATAAAAACTAATAAAAAAATAAAATGTAAATGTGATTAAAAATTAAGGTGTGTAAAAATGGAAAACATAAAAACTATATTTATCTTTATACAAGATCAAATTATATCAATGAAATGGCTTAATGTTTTGATAGGCAATATATTAAATAATTTTGCCCTATCAGAAACATTAAAAGGTGTTATACAATTTTTTATTTATGATGTTATAAAAATATTTATTCTTCTTTCGGTGTTAATATTTTGTATATCGTATATTCAATCATTTTTTCCTCCTGAAAGAACAAAAAAAATATTAGGCAGATTTAATGGCATATCAGCAAATATATTAGCAGCACTTTTTGGTACAGTTACTCCATTTTGCTCTTGTTCATATATACCTCTTTTTATAGGTTTTACTTCTGCGGGTATACCGATATCTATGACATTTTCTTTTTTAATATCATCACCGCTTGTAGATTTAGCTTCTTTAATACTTCTTTCGAGTGTATTTGGAATGAAGATTGCCATTGCTTATGTTGTAGTTGGGCTTATACTTGCTGTATTGGGCGGCACTATAATAGGAAAGCTTAAAATGGAGAGATATTTAGAAGACTTTGTAAAAAACATAAAATCTAATGCCAATATTGAAATAGAGAAGATGACAAAAAAAGATAGATTAATATATTCAAAAAATCAGGTAAAACAAACTATAAAAAAGGTTTATTTATATATATTTATAGGGGTAGGAATTGGGGCTTTTATACATAATGTTATACCTGAAGAGTGGATAAATGTTATACTTGGAAAAAATAATTGGTATTCTGTGCCTTTGGCTTCTTTAGTTGGTATTCCAATGTATGCAGATATATTTGGAACACTTCCTATTGCTGAGAGTTTATATTATAAGGGGGCTGGTTTAGGTACTATATTATCATTTATGATGTCTGTTACAGCTCTTTCGCTTCCTTCTATGATTATGATTAAAAAGGTTGTAAAAATGCCATTGCTTATAGTTTTTGTGGGTATTGTTACTATTGGTATAATAATAATAGGGTATTTATTTAATAATTTTTATTTTCTATTTGTGTAATTTTATAGTATAAAATCATTATAAAAAAAGGAGAAAATTATGTTTTTCAAAAAGAAACAATCAAGCTGCGGCTGAGGAGGCTCTTGTGCACCTTCAGTTGAAGGAAACACAAACAATGTTAGAATAAAAATACTTGGACCAGGATGTTCTAACTGCAAAAAATTAGAGGAAAATACATTGGAAGCTTTGAAAGAAATGAATATTGATTTAACAGTAGGACATGTTCAGGATATGGAAAAAATAGCTTCTTATGGAGTTATGTCTACGCCTGGTTTTGTATTAGATGAGAAAGTATTATCTTATGGCAAAGTGCTAAATAAAAATGAAATAATTGAACTATTAAAAGATAAATTGCAATAAATTTGTAATTATTCCATAATATACCTATACTAATTTTTAGGTATATTATGGCTTTTTATTATAAAGATGCTGATTTAGATGCTATTTGTAGTTTATGATGTCTGTTAGAGCTCTTTCGCTTCCTTCTATGATTAAAAAGTTTCTAAATATGCCAAGGCTTATAGTTTGTTGCGGGGATTATTGGAAGAAGATATGATATTTATTTAATGCTTTTTTTTTGCATAAAAAACATTTATGCATATTGTGCGGGAAGATAGATTTTATTTACAGAAGAGTTGTTTATGAAAAATAGTTTGTAAAAAATAAATATTATAGCTTTAATTTATTTGATATTTTTAAAAAATAAATTTGCAATTATATCAATATACCTGTATGATGTATATATAAAAAACTTTTAAGAGGTATATATGCAAAGAATAGATTTTGGCTGAGGCTGTTTGCCAGATCCTCTGGAAGATGAGAGTATACAAAAAGAGAGTGATAAAATCTTATTACTATCCAATGAAAACTCTGCTGATATGTTTTTGAATTTGCAAAATGCTGTAAATAAATTGAATATTGATTTTTCTATTAAATGTACTGATGATAAAGCTATTATGTCATATTATGGTGTTATGACTTTGCCTGCACTTATAATAGATGATGAGCTTATTTCTTATGGTGAAATTCTTTCAGAAGAGAAATTAATGGGAATTTTAAAAGAAAAATTGTTATAAAATAAAGTTTTATATAAAAATAAAATTTAAAAAAAAGGAGAAAATTATATGTCATTAAAAGATCTTTTTTTTGGTAATGGAGGCTGCGGCTGAGGTCCTGTTATAGATCCCTTCGGTGAAGAGGAAAAAGTACAAGAAGAACCTATTAGTGCGAGGGTAAAAATACTTGGAACAGGCTTTGAAAATTGCAGAAAATTAGAAGAAAATACTATAGCTGCAATTGAAGAAGCTAAGCTTGATTTGGCTATTAAACATGTAGAGAATATGGAAGATATAGCATTTTATGGTGTTATGTCAACTCCAGCTTTGGTTTTAGATGATAAGGTTCTTTCTTACGGAAAAGTCTTAAGTAAAGAAGAGATCATTGAATTATTGAAAGCTAATTTATAATCTTTTATATAAAAAGAGATGAGTATTATTTTATATTCATCTCTTTTTTTCTATCTATCTATCTATCTATCTATCTATCTATCTATAATTTTAATATGTATTTTTTATTTTATTTTTTTATTTATTAATAATAATTAAAAAAATATAGCGATTTTTAGAAAAAATAGAAAAAATATCTTGAAATAAGTTTATCTATATAGTATAATATATTTATTAAGAATTAATACTAATAAGGAGTAATTAAGATGTCAGATAAAAAATTAACAACAGAATTCGGTGCACCAGTAGAGAATAATCAGCATTCTATGACAGCAGGTGCAAGAGGCCCTATGCTGCTTCAAGATGTATGGTTTATGGAAAAGATGGCACATTTTGATAGAGAAGTTATACCAGAAAGAAGAATGCATGCTAAAGGTTCTGGGGCTTATGGTACATTTACAGTTACTCATGATATAACAAAATATACTAAAGCAAAAATATTCTCTGAGATTGGAAAGAAAACAGAGTTGTTTGTACGATTTTCAACTGTTGCTGGAGAGAGGGGAGCGGCTGATGCTGAGAGAGATATAAGAGGTTTTGCTATTAAGTTTTATACTGAAGAAGGAAACTGGGACTTGGTAGGAAATAATACTCCTGTATTTTATTTTAGAGACCCTTTGAAATTTCCAGATTTAAATCATGCTGTAAAAAGGGACCCTAAAACTAATATGAGAAGTGCTCAAAACAAATGGGACTTTTTAACTTCACTTCCTGAAGCTATTCACCAAATAACTATAGATATGAGCGACAGAGGCATACCTTATAGTTATAGGCATATGCATGGGTTTAGCAGTCATGCTTACAGTTTTATAAACAAAGAAGGTAAAAGATATTGGGTAAAATTCCATTTCAAAACTCAGCAAGGAATTAAAAACCTCACAGATGAAGAAGCTGCAGCAATAATAGCAAAAGACAGAGAAAGCTCTCAAAAAGATTTATTTGAAGCTATAGAAAAGGGCGACTATCCAAAATGGAACATGAAAATACAAATAATGACAGAAGAGCAGGCAAATGCAAGCAAAAGAAATCCATTTGACTTAACTAAAACTTGGTCTCAAAAAGAATATCCTTTAATTGATGTTGGCGTTTTAGAATTAAATAGAAACCCTGAAAACTATTTTGCAGAAGTAGAACAATCAGCATTCAGTCCTTCTACAATAGTTCCTGGCATTGGATTCTCACCAGATAGAATGCTTCAAGGAAGATTATTCTCATACACTGATACACAAAGATATAGATTGGGTGTTAATTATGCAAGCATACCAGTAAATGCTCCTAAGTTTAAAGCTAATACTTATCACAGAGACGGATATATGAGAGTAGAGTCTAATGGTTCTAAAGTAGAATATGAGCCAAACTCTCAAGGTGAATGGAAAGAGCAGAAAGAATATGCTGAGCCTCCTTTGAAGATTTACGGCGATGCTTATAGATATGACCATAGAGAAGATGATGATGATTATTACACTGATGCAAGAGCTTTATTCAATCTTATGACAGATGCACAAAAACAAGTATTATTTGAAAATACAGCAAGAGATATGAATGGTGTTACTAAAGAAGTACAATTAAGACATATTAAAAACTGTATGAATGTTGATAAAGCTTATGGACTTGGGGTTGCCAAAGCATTAGGTTTTGATGAGAAGGATATAAAATAAACAATTAACAAATAACAATCTCCATAAATAATACGATAATAGTCAATCGATATTTTTCGGTCGGCTATTATTGTTTTTTAATTATTTATGATTTACTTAACATAATATAATTAACATAATTTAATTATCATATTTTTATTAACATAATTTAGTTTACATAATTTATAATTTTGAGTTATTAATTAAGATAATATTTTATAAATAAATATTTTATAAAATTTTTAAATACAAAATTTAATAAAAAAATTATTAAAAAAAACTTGTTATTTAATAAAACTCTTCATTAATATATTTTAATCTAATAAAAAATAATTTTGAAAAAAATAATATAATTTTTTATTTTTGTATTGACATAATTTTTATTTTACTATATAAGACTTGTGTCAATTCAAGAGCTGCTGTTTTTGAATTTGGCAATTAAAACTATTTAGGAGTAAATCAATATTATGAAAAAGATTTTGATTTTCTTAAGTC
>CAKVCJ010000147.1 GCA_934725655.1 uncultured Brachyspira sp. | reverse complement strand
ACTTATTAGCCAATTCATCATGATATTTAGTGGGTGAAAAAAGTATAGTAGGAATCTTTGACTCTATACATTCAAAAGCAGTAAGTCCAAAATATGTGATAACTCCAGAATATGAATTAGCAAATATATCCTTTGAAAAATCAATATACTCTATATTAGAAAACTCACTTTCTTTTTTTAAATCTATTACTACAAATTTTTTATTAATTACTTTTGATATTATTTCAATTGCTTTGTCTTTTAGTTGTTTATTAAAGCCCAAATAAACAAGTATCGGAGACTCTTCATTATATAAAGGTTTTATAGAATTGTTTAATATTGTAGCAATAAATGGTTTAATATTTACTTCTTTAGAGCTATCCAAATTTGGAAGCATCTCTATTACAATATCAGCCAACCTCCTCTCATTTCCAACACTATCTACTATTATAACAGATGATATCTTTTTTAAATAATTAATATATCTCTCTTCAACTTCCCTCGCATCAACAATTATAATGTATGGCTTTATTTCTCCTATCTTATTAAACTCAATAGTTTTTATATCAGCTCTTTTATATAATTCGCTTTCATTATTTATAGAAGAAAAAGTAAAATCATATATATCGCTTAATCTATTGGCAAGAAGACTCATTCGGGTAAAATGCCCGTATCCATATATACCATTAATATCTGTTATTATACATATATTTTTTTTTATCTCATTTAACATACAAACTCTAATATATAAATTCAAAAATTAATAAAATTATACAATAAAAATTTAGAATTACAAACATTATAATATATTGCTATTTAATAAAATATTGTTTATATTTATAGAATAATTTATTTTGTTGTAGTTTTTAGATTTATGGAAAATACTGAAATATCAAATCTCTTAATAGAAAAGTTTAAAAATAGCGAAGAATACAAATCTTTTGATTTAAACACTGTAAAAAATATATATGGCATAAAGGGCGGAGGAGATTCTCTTTTTTTTGCTGCTCTTTTTAATGATAAAAATAAAAGCTTGATGATTATAAAAGAAGATGAAAATGAAGCTATGCTGTTAAGTCAGGCTTTAAACTTTTATAATATTGAAAATTATTATTTCCCAGATTATGACAGCGTACCTTTTACAAAAATGTCTCCTATTACAGATATAGTGCAAGACAGATTAAGTATTTTATATAAACTAATTAATGAAGATAAATTTATTCTAATAACAACAATAAAAGCTATTTCAAGAAAACTTCCAAACAAAGAAACATTAAAAAATAATACTATTAATATAAAAGTTAATGACAAATTAAATATTGATTCTTTAAGGCTTAATTTATATGATTTAGGATATGTGATAGAGAGAGAAGTTTCTGAAGTTGGAACTTGTGCTGTGAGGGGGAGTATAATAGATATATATTCTATTCTTTATAATAACCCTATTAGAATAGAGTTGTTTGATGATGAAGTTGAGAGTATAAGATTTTTTAATATAGAAGACGGTAAATCATATAAAAATGTTCAAGATATTATAATATATCCTGTGAGAGAGGCCATTTATAAAGATTCAAGTATAGAAGAATTTTTTAATAAAGATATTGACAGTGAATTAAAAGACAATATACAAAAAAGTAAATATTTTGCAGGAAATGAGAATTTACTCGGAGTATTTAATAATGATTTACAAACAATATTCGATTATGCTAATGAAAATATTATATTTACAGATGATGCATTAAAATTAAAAAACAAGTTAATAAATGTTTTATCAACTGCAGAAGAGAATTTCAATGACATAGATAATATATTTAAATCTCTTTATGATAATATAAACTCACTTTATATAGATATAAATTATTTTGAAAATATTGCAAAAAATGCAATTAATTTAAGTCCTTTTATAGTAGATAATAATATTCATAAATTTAGTTTTGAAGAAGGAGTTTCTTTCAAATCAAAACTAACAGAGTTTTTGGATTATATTAAAGATTATAGAAAAAAGGATTATTTTATTATACTCTCTACAAGCCATTATGACCAAGCAAAGAGATTTTATAAGATAATGGATAACTTAGAGCCAAAATTAATTACCTCAGAAGAAAATAATGATGATGAAGAAAATAAAATAATAGAAGAAAACAACATAATAGATAATGAAGAAAATCTTGATTTCTCTAACAACAAAAATAACTTCTATATAATAACAACTCAATCTGCATCAGGCTTTATTAAAGATGATATAAAAACAATATTTATAGCAGACTGGGAAGTATTTGGCAGAAAAAGAAAAAGAGTAAAAAAGATACCGAAAGTAAACAAAAATATTATAGAAACATTTGTGGATTTAAATATAGGCGACTATGCGGTTCATGTTAATTACGGTATAGGTAAATATTTAGGCTTAACCCGTAAACTGTCAAATGGAAAAGAAAAAGATTATTTAACATTAAAGTACGCTAAAGGAGATAAACTTTATATACCAGTAGAGCAGATGAACTTTGTGCAGAAATATATATCTGGAAGCGGAGAAGAGCCAAAATTAACGGCATTAGGCGGAAGTGCTTGGGACAAAATAAAAAGTAAAGCAAGAGAAGATGCTTTAGCTACAGCAAGAGAGCTTATAAAAATATATGCTATTCGCTCTAATGTTCATGGAAATATTTACGGCCCAGATACTCAGTGGCAGGACGACTTCGAAGCTTCATTTAACTATGAAGAGACTATTGATCAATTAAGAGCTATTAATGATATAAAATCAGATATGGAAAGCGACAAGATGATGGATAGGCTTGTTTGCGGAGATGTTGGATTTGGAAAGACTGAAGTTGCTTTTAGAGCTATATTTAAAGCCGTTATGGCGGGAAAACAATGTGCAATACTCTGCCCTACTACAATACTCTCTCAGCAGCACTATAATAATGCCAAGAAAAGGTTTGAAGATTTTCCTGTACGTATAGAAGTATTAAATAGATTTATCTCTTCAAGTCAAGCTAAAAAAAATAAAGAAATGCTTGCAAATGGCTCTTGCGATATCATCATAGGAACGCATATGCTTTTATCTAATGATATTAAATTTAAAAACTTAGGTTTAATAGTGATAGATGAAGAGCAGAGATTTGGAGTAAAACATAAAGAAGCCTTAAAAAAACTTAGATTTGAAACTGATGTACTAACATTATCAGCAACCCCAATACCAAGAACATTAAATATGGCATTGACAGGTATAAGAGATATAAGCATAATAGAAACTCCTCCATTAAACAGAATACCTGTAAAAACTTTTGTGATGGAGTTTAATGAAAATACTGTTGTAACTGCAATAGAGAGAGAATTAAAAAGAAACGGACAAGTATTTTATTTGTACAACAGAATAGATACTATAGAATCATTTGCTTTGATGATAAAAAAACTATGCCCAAAAGCTTCAATATGTGTAGCACATGGCAGAATGACAGGTATTCAATTAGAAAAAATTATGTCAGATTTTATTAATCATAAATATGATATATTAGTATCCACCACAATAATAGAAAATGGAATTGATATACCTAATGCCAACACTATATTAATAGATAATGCCAATAAATTAGGTCTTTCTGAACTTTATCAATTAAGAGGAAGAGTTGGAAGGAGTGATAGAGAGGCTTATGCTTATATGTTTTATCCTGAAAACTTAGCATTAACGGAAGTTGCTTATAAAAGGCTTCAAGCTATATCTGAACATACCGATTTAGGTGCTGGTTTTAAGATAGCGATGAGAGATTTAGAAATAAGGGGTGCTGGAAATATATTAGGTAAAGAACAATCTGGTATGATTTATCAGGTTGGTTATGAGCTTTATACTCAAATGCTTGAAGAGGCCACTAATGAATATAAAGGCGAAATAAAAGAGGTTACTTTTGACACAGTTATAGATTTAAAACATAATTTGTTTATACCAGATGAATATATATCAGATGCTAAAGAAAAAATATCAGTTTATAAACTAATAATGCGTTCTCAAAGCGATGAAGATATTGATACTGCTAAAGAATATATGATAGATAAGTATGGAAAGATGCCTAAAGAGATAGAAGATATATTTAATATAGCCAAATTAAAGGTTATATTAAAGAGAGTGAGGGTACTATCTGTTATAGAAGGACATTATAACATATATTTAAAACTTGATAAATATTCTAAAATAGATGCAAAAAAAGTATCACAATTAGTTTCTTTGGAAGGCTCTGGAGTTTATTTCGATAAAGAAAGTCTTAATCAATTAATAGTACCAGTAGTAGATGATAGTTTGATGTGGAAAATAAACAAAGTACGTGATATAGTATTAGAAATAGAAAACCTCAAAGAAGAAGATAAAGAAACTAAAGAAAAAAGCTTAGCAGATGTTAATTTAGAATCACAAAGAAAAAACAAACAAAATAATATAAAAAAAAGAAAAATAATAAAAATCAATAGAAAATAAAAATTAATCTTTATCTTTGTTTTTATCTTTTCTATTATTAACGATTCTTGTAGTAATAGCATAAATACAAAGTAATATAAATCCTATAAATAATAATTTATTTATCATAAATCTCTTTCTCCCAAAATATAAATTGTGTATATAAAAATAAAAGGTGAGATATTTATAAAACATCTCACCTTAAGTAAATGAAAAGAAAATCTAATTACCAAGTATCTCTTGGATCATCAGCTTCTTTATAAGTTTCTAAATACATATCAGTTTTAGCTTCTAAGTTATCGAAGTAAATATAATATTTACCATAAGAATCTTTAGGATCAACTTTAACATTGATACCCATAAAGCTTATACCTTGTTCAGCTTGACCTCTAAAATTCTCTTGTTCTACTTTAGCAGGCACTTGTACAGTAATTTTTTTCCAACCCATAAAGTTAAGAGGTTCATTACCAATATTTTGAGGTTTACCGTTAATATCATAAACATAGAAACTCATTCTATTATTATGATTTCTTCCAGCCACCCAAACGCTAATTTCTTTAGTAAAACCAGGGATTTTCACAGGTCTAGGAGGAGTAACAGAAAACCAAGGGTAACCAGTTTTAAAATACTCTACTTTAGCCCCTAAAATATATTTACTAGCTTCAGCATTTTCAGCAGTAACATCAGCAGGGCCGCCCTCACGACGAACTATACTAATTATACCAAAATCTCTAGGCATAGATGCTTGCCAAGTATTAGCAAATTCGAAGTCATCTATTAAGAAATTAGTATAAGATTCAGTAACGAAATTATTTCCTCCTGCCTGACCATTATCTTGTGCTGCAT
>CAKVCJ010000146.1 GCA_934725655.1 uncultured Brachyspira sp. | reverse complement strand
TGGGTTATTTATATTATAAGGAATACCTACTTTTTTTAACTAAAAAATGTGCAATATCTCTGGCTCCTAAACAAATTTTTTTATTATTAACTATTGACATTATTTCTAATTATATTAATATTAATTGCTGAATAAAAACGACATACATGTCATTTTTATTGATTATATTCATATGAGGTGAACGCAAAAAAACTAAAATGCCTAAAGTAGATGAAGAATATTTTGAGAATAAGAGAAAAATAATATTAAATGCAGCTATGAGAGTTTTTCAAAGAAAACCCGCTTATAGTGTTACAATGAAAGATATTGTTAATGAGTCGGGGTTAAGTCAAGGAGGTGTTTATAAGTATTATTCAAATATAGATGAAATTGTTGTGGCTTTACTTAATACTATCACGGTACCTATAAAACCAAAAGAGTTGTTAGATGAATATAGTAATGATCCTGAAAAGGCTATATTTGAATTATTTAATGCTTTTAGAAAGTTTTTCTTCATAACGGCAAAAGAATTTGGAAAAATAATGTTTGAATTGCAGCCTATGTTTTTCAACAATATAGAGAGACTAAAAATTTTAAAAAACAATATTAATAAAGATATTATATTAAATTATTGGTTTGGCGAATTATTAATATTTATAGATAAAAAAATAGATGAAAAATATTTTACTCCTATATTGAATATACATGACATTTACATGCAGATGATAGTTGCCGTTGGGGGGATAGGTAATGAATTAATATTAAACAAATATTATAACTTAGACAGAAAGCTTTATTATTATAAGGGGGAAAGAAGAAAAAATAAAAATTTAGAAGTCAATTTAGATAGTTTAATTGACACATTATATAAAACATTATTGCTTTTGCTTGGAAGTAAGAATGTACACAAATATGCCTTTATAAATGAGAAAAAATTGGCAAATGAGTAGATTTTGAGTATAAGGAGTATTAATGAGAATAAAGTTATTATTAATATTATTTAGTATAAATATAATATATGGTCAAACTACTAATACATTAAGTTATGCAAAATATATGGAAAACATTAGAGATTTGATACCAGAACTAAAGATAAATGCTGTAACAGAGACTAATGCTGAAATGAATTTACTTAGTGCAAAATCATCTGGAGATGTTAACCTATCTGCCCAGCTTGGAGCGGTTGGTAAATATGGAAGTTTATCATCAGGATATACCGATCCGACTTTAAGTCCGTCTATTGGTGCTACAGGTATTCAAGCAGGAATTGGACTTGGAAGTTTAATACCATATACAGGCACAAAATGGTCTGTTAATTTAACACACAACTCTTTTCTCACAGGAGATTTAGTTTCCCCTGATGGTACAAAAACAAAATTTCAAAATTATCAGCCTTCATTAACATTAGAAGTAACTCAGCCTATTTTAAGAAACTTCTTTGGGGCATTAGACAGATATCCTATAAAAGATGCTGAATACGCTCTAAACATAGCAAAACTTCAAAGAAAATTAGATGATGCAAGTGTATTAGTAGCTTATCAAAAATTGTATTATCAATGGATAATGTATGAAAAACTATTAGAATATTATAGAAATATGTATATTACAGCAAGAAGATTTGAAAACCAAATGAGAGACAGATACAATAATGGACTTATAGATAATGACTCTTATCAAAATGCAAGAACACAAACTATGCTTTATAGCGATTATTATGCACAAAACAAAATTGCTTTAGATACTTTATTAACCACTATAAGTTTTTTCTCCCCTGTAACTAATCTTAAGCCAGACCACACAACTTGGGATTCTTATTTAGATTTGGGAAGCAATATGACTATGGAGTCTGTTGCTTTTGCTGACAGCGTTAATGGACAGATTGCATACCAATCAAAGATTAGAGCGGAATATGCTTTATCTGCTATGAAAAATGGCACCTTGCCCAATTTAGATATAGTAGGAAGCGTAAACTTAAATGGAGTAAGCCCTAATACTTCTGGTTATTTTAATTCATTTGGAAGCATGACTAATGTTGATTTTTTTGCAGGCATACAATTCTCCTACCCTCTTGGAAACAGAGCTAACGAAGCACAATACAAAATGGCTGAGAATTCTTTATACGGTATCATAGCTCAATATGATATGCTTGAAAAAGATTATAACACACAGCTGCAAGGATATATTTATAAATTTGAAACCTATAAAAATTTAATGAATAGTAAAAGAGCACAAATTAGAGCAATTAACTCAAGAATAGCAACACAGCTTCAAAAACTTGATCAAGGCCGTTTAGAAATAGATGATTTGCTTACTTCAAGATTAGATTTAGTAGCGACGCAAACAGAGCTCTTAAACTTACAATATGAGTTTATTACAACCATATTTGACTATAGAGCATTACTTGCTATGGACTACTAATAATAAAATTATTGTAAGCGAAAACAATAGAAGTTAATATCAAGGAGAGTGACTAATATATGGAAAGAATTATAGTATTTTTTGCTAAGAAAACTATGCTTGTTAATATAATAGTAATTGCAATATTATCTGTTGGAGGATATTACTACTTCAATTTACAAAAAGAATCTATTCCATCTACAGATTTAGATATGATGTTAGTATCAGTAATATACCCGGGTGCTACTCCTCTCGATGTAGAGCAGAATGCTGTTATACCGATAGAAGAAGAATTGCAGGGGATATCTGGTATCGATGAATATAATACAACTATTATTGAAAATGCGGCTATTATTATAGTAAAATTAGATGAAAGCATACCGAACAGACAGCCTATTAAAGATGAAATATTCAGGCAGATGCAAAACGTTCCTGACTTATCTACAGATGTAGAAGAAGTTACAACCTATGACTTAAACCCTAATAAGATGTCAATATATACTTTAGCTGTACACTTTAAAGAGGGTATGGAAGGCAATGAGAGAGAATTATTTGATGTGAGTCAAAGGCTTGAAAATGAACTTGTAAGGCTTGATGGGGTTTCTGAGGTAAGAATAAACGGAAGAACCGATCCTGAAATAAAAATATATGTAGACCCTATAAAAATGCAGGAAAATTATATATCTTTAAGCGATGTAGTTAATGCTCTTAGCATAAGAAACGTAAGAGCTACTGGCGGTGATATGGAATCTGAAGGCAAAGAACAAACTGTTGTTACATTTGGGGAATTCCAAACTCCAACTGAAGCAAGCAATGTTATAATACGTTCTACATTTAATGGGCAAAGGGTAAGGGTAAATGATATAG
Organism: uncultured Brachyspira sp.; assembly: GCA_934725655.1. Lineage (GTDB taxonomy): Bacteria > Spirochaetota > Brachyspiria > Brachyspirales > Brachyspiraceae > Brachyspira. The sequence continues at coordinate 2,079 of CAKVCJ010000146.1, read as the reverse complement.
CCCGCATAGAAGAAGGATTTGAAGAGAAAACTACTTTGATGAGAGTAAACAGAGCTTCTGGTTATTCTTTGGATATAGTTAAAAACGAAAATGCTGATATTCTTAAAACTATTGAAACTGTAAACAACTATTTAAAAGAAAATGCTGATTTAATACCAGATAATATTCAAGTATCTGTAATGGGAGATAGATCAAGAACTATCAATTCACTTTTAAGCATTGTAACTTCAAACCTTATTCAAGGATTTATAATTATCTTTATAACTTTAATAATATTCTTGGATTTCAAGAGTGCTATGTTTACAAGTTTGGGTATGTTAATAACGATGTTTGCTTGTTTTATATATATGCAAGTAACAGGCATTACATTCAATACTATGTCATTAGCGGCTATTATTACAGTACTTGGTATGATAGTAGATAACTCAATAGTAGTATCAGAAAACATATTTAACTTTAAGCAGGCTGGTTATAAAGGACTTGAAGCTACAAGGCTTGCTGTAAGCGATGTTGTAATGCCGATGCTTGCTTCAACACTTACAACTGTTGCTGCATTTTTCCCTATGCTTACAATAAGCGGTATAATGGGTAAAATATTAAATATATTCCCGAAAATAGTTATATTTACTCTTGTTGTTAGTATGCTTCAGGCTACTTTATTACTTCCTAACCAATTACAAGATAAAGAAGATAAATACAAATCATATAAACCTAAAAAGAAAAGATTTAATTTCAAAAACCCTCTTGATTTCGATAAAGATGCTTTATTTGATAAAATGAAAATACCTTTCGGTGCTGCATTAGAAAAATTAATAAAAGTAAGATATATAGTAATAGGTTTCTTTGTACTTATGTTTATAGCTTCTATATTCTTAGCACAAAACAGCTTCAAAAACTTCGTACTTATTTATGATACAAGTGCAGATACAATAGTAATTAATATAGAAATGCCTACTGGTACTACAAAAGAAGTTACAACAGAAAGCATTGCTAAAATAGAAGATGCTGTATCAAGAGTTGTAAAACCAGAAGAGCTTGTTGCTTTATACTCTCTTGTAGGTAAGCAAGTTGACCAAGAGGTAGTTTCTGAAGAGAAGGGAAGTTTAGCTGGTATTATGGTTTATTTAGTTCCTGCGGCAGAAAGAGACAGAACTGCTGATGAACTTGTTGCTTTAATAAATGAGGAAATAGACAAAACAGATATAAGACAAACAGTTCCTGTATTTAGTATGAATACAAAAGGAAGTGTGGACCCTGGGGATCCTGTAGATATTAGGATAGTAGGTAATGATACAGAACTTGCTAAAAAAGCTAAAGAAGATATAAAAGCATATTTAGCTACTGTACCTGGTGTTATAGATATTGACGATGATGATAAGGTTGGTAAAGAAGAATTGAGAGTTATGTTTGATTATGACAAGATAGCTGAACTTGGTGTAAATGTTGCCGGTGTTGCTAATGAAGTGAGAACTGCATACTATGGTACTGAAGCAACATACATACAAGAGCTTGAAAATAAATTAAACTTTAGAGTACAATTTGATGACCAATATACTTATGATACAAAATATTTAGAAAACTTATTAATACCAAACTCTACTGGAAGATTGATTTATCTTAAAAACTTAGCTACTATTGAAAAAGCAGACGGACTTGCCACTTTAAAACACTATAACGGCGAAAGAACTATAACAATCACAGCTGGTATAGAATATGGCAAAAACACTTCTCAGCAGGTTATGAATGCTGTTAGAGAAAAATATAAAGATTTTTCAAAGCAGTATAGGGGATTAAAATTAGAGTTCGGCGGTGAAGCTAAAGAAACTGTAAAAGCATTAAAACAGTTGGCTTTCAGTTTTGCTATGGCATTTATATTTGTATATATTGTATTGCTTCTTCAGTTAAACAGATTCATACAGCCTATTATGATAATGATAATTATACCGTTTGGTTTGATAGGAGTGCTTCTTGGATTTGCTATTCACAAGATGCCTTTATCATTCATGGGTGTTGTAGGTATCATTGGTTTGGCGGGAGTTGTTGTAAACAATGGTATTATACTTGTTGACCTCATTAATA
>CAKVCJ010000145.1 GCA_934725655.1 uncultured Brachyspira sp. | reverse complement strand
AAATTCTTTTTTGAATTTATTAAATTTCAGTTTGAAAAAAGCATTTATTTATTTAAATGTTTTTATAAATATTTATCAAAAGGAGAAAAACCTATGAAAACTTTAAAAATATTATTAACTTTAGCCGTATTTTCTTCGGTATGCTTCGCTCAAAGTTCTATCGAGTTAATAAATGCCTGTAAAAAAGGAGATTTGCAAGCCGTGAAAACCCTTATAAGAAGTGGTGCTGATATTAACTCTAGAGATGAAAACAGCGTAACGGCTTTAATGTTGGCGGCTAAAAATGGGCATCTTGAAGTGGTTAAAGAACTTCTAAAGTATGGGGCGGAAGTTCATTACTATGCTTACTCTGATGAATATTATGATGAATATTATTATGGGTATTACCCATATAATTTTCGTAATGATTATTACAGTTATAAAGAGCCTTTTTGTTATGCTATAGACGGCGGTAATATAGAAATATTAAAATTGATATTAAAAAAAATAGAAGAAAAAAATGAACATCCAAATCTTAAAAAGAGATATTTAGCAGCTTTAAATAACGCTATAAGATACTCGATGGTAATAAATAAAATTGAAATTTCTAAATTTTTATTAAATGGCGGAGTCGATATTTATTATTATTTTCCTTACTATTCTTATAAAAGCGAAGATGGAAAATCCCATAACAATATAAATCCTATAAGATTAGCAGCCATTACAAGAAATTTAGAAATATTAAAAGAAATGGTAAAACTTATGGGTAAGGATGGTAAACCGAGAAAACTATACGATGCGCTTATATATGCTTGTAGAGTGAAAAATAATGTCGACATAGTAAAATATTTAATACAAGAAGGGAGCTTGGTTAATGGTAAAGAAAAAGAAGGAAGATTGGATATTCATTCAAGATATGGATACGGATACAGCGCTCCTCTTGCTAATACTATATCAATTGAAGATATGGCTATGATGAAAGAATTAATAAGAGCTAAAGCCGATATAAATTCAGTTTTTAATGGTGGGACTCCCTTAATGTGGGCAATTTATATAAATAATTCGGAAATAGTGAAAGAACTTATTAAAAGCGGGGCGAGTGTAAAAGCAGAACAATATAATAATAGATTATTAATATGGTCTATCCATGCTGAAATAAATATAGGTATTATAGAAGAATTAATAAAAGCGGGAGTAGATGTTAATTTCAAAGATTCTGATGGTAAAACCGCTTTAATGAGTGCCGTAGAAGTAAAAAGATTCGATATTGTGGAGCTTCTTGAAAAATACGGAGCTAATTAAAATATTTATAAAAAATAAAACAATAAAAAATTAAAACTTAAGGAGAAAATTATGTTTTGTTCAAAATGCGGAACGCAATTAAACGATGATGCAAAATTTTGCAATAACTGTGGCAACGCTTTACAACAGCCAAATTCAAATCAAAATTCTGCACAACAATCGCAAATAGGAGATTACCAAATCTTACAGCAAAATAATCGGTCTGGTAATTCCCAATTTAATCAATCAATTTATCAAAATCAATTTACGGAAAACGCTCAAAATTTCTATGTAAAAATTAGAGGTTTTAAGACGGGTATAGATTGCGCTATAAATTGGGTTCAATTTTTTGCCTTTATAATTCCGTTAGGATTGGGATTTATTTTAGATAGCGATGGTAGTAAAGGCATACTTTTAGTATGCGTATTCATTAGTATTATTGCTATGATATTATCTCGGGTATTAAATCCGCAGGGTATATTTATAGATATTAACAAAGGAGTTATTATTTCTAATAAAGAAATGAAATTAAATTTTTTGAAGAGAACTATTAATATTTTGGATATTAAAGAAGTCATAATAGAAAAATATAAACTTCCTTTCTTTTTAGGGTATAATATTTTTGATATGCTATTTTCTTCAAGAAAATTTGATAATGTATCCCTTAAAGACGATAGTGGAAAAAGAATATTATCGACTCAATTTATTAAAGATGGAAATAAAGACGAATATATACAAGCGTTGCAAAATGCTTTTAATATTTTGGGAAGAAACGATATAATTTTTAAAGTTGATAACCAAATAAAAAATAATTTAGACGAACTTCAAGAAAATAATATAAAAAATGAAAACAACAAAAATAACGAAACTTTTTATAATAATACAATTAATGTAGAAAATACTGAAAGTAATAAGAAAACTTTTTTTGAAAAATTTAAATCTATATGTCCCGATAAAGATAAATATAAAAAATTATCTATAATATTATTCGTATGCTTTATAATTTTAATAATATCTTTATTTATTTTTAGAGGTTCTGGTAAATATATTGATTTAGTTAAAAATGGAGCGTTTCAAGTTTATCCTAATATAACGATAGAAGAATTAATAAACGGTGCTATGTATAATCCAAAATGGAAACAAGGACAAACCGAAGACGGAATAAATTTTGTAAATGTTTCAGGATTAATAGAAGGTAATAAAGTAGTAATACAATTTAAAATTCACAAAAATGAAAATTCTTGGGAAGTAAACGCGCTCGAAATAAATGGGCAACCTATGCCAACGCAAGGTATAGCAAGAGCTTTATACAATTCATATATTGCAAATCAATAATTCCGTAAGTAGAAACTTTGACTAATTGGATATGTAAATAAATAATTATAAAAATAAAATAACAAATAAACTAAAAATGTGAAAGCAAGGAGAAAATAAAAATGAAAAAATTGATATTAACAAGTCTAACATTTATATTAGTAGCGTCATGTTCTGCAGGCGATAAAGATATAGATATTATAAAAAAAGATACTAATTATTACGAAGGTGTAACTCGAGATAAGGTATATAATGTCGTATTTGATAGAGTAGAATGGGAAAAAGTGGAAAACCCAGACGATACAGATAGTTATGTTGTATTCAATAAAGATACACAGCAGTTAGAGCTGTTAGAGGAGAATAGCACGACCTATGTTTATATGCATGGTTATATAGGGGATAACAAATTATCAATGAAATGGCAGATATTGAAAAATGGCGATTTTGATGAAGATGCGGAGTATGAATTAAACGGAGAAAGTGTTATGATTTATGGCGTAGATGAAGTTATAGACAAAGCTTATAAAAATAATACTAAAGTGTTGATGATAGATTTAGAAAGAAATATTATTAATTATTATTAATTATGTAAAAAATCTGCCTATATGTATTTAAATTAAAGGAGTTGAAATTATGAATGCGTCATATAAATTTATATTTCCATTAAGTGATGATGTTATCAAAAGAAAAACAGATAATTTTATAGGATATGATAAATTGATTTGTGAAATTAAAAAAATTTCAGATATAATTTTTGGTAATAAAAATAAAATTCCTGTCAAAGTATTAAATTATTTTTCTATAAACGGAAATATTATATTATACGGTAAACCAGGTGTTGGTAAAACTTCAATATCTTATAAAATAGCTTCGTATGTATTAGAAAAATACGGTATAAAAAGTTATCAATTATCCATAGCCGATATTATAAAAACTAATTTAGGCGAAACTACAAGCAATATGAAATCCGCAATAAAAGAATTAAAAAATATTAGCAAAGAATACGGCGCTTTATTAATATTAGACGAAGTTGATAGATTATTTATTGATAGAGAAAACGATAAAGAAGTATCGGAATTAAAAAGAATGCTTATTGAGTTTATGGATTTCTTGGATAATTTAACCATAAACGATAAAATAATGATAATAGGAATTACAAATCTTATAAATATTTTAGATAGCGCTTTTACAAGAAGGTTTATTTTTCAATATGAAATAAAAAATGATGAAAAAGTCTTATACGAACTTATTAAAAATTCAAATAAATTATTATCTATTGAAATGTCGGAAAAAGATTTAAAACATTATGCCAAATTATTTTATAAAAAAGAAAAAACCTGCGATTTTGTAAAAAGCGTATATAGAAAAGAGATTTTAAATAGTTTTGATAAACCAAAAGAATTAAAAAATAATATAATAAAAAATTTAAAGAAATGGAGGACTAAATTATGTCTATGTCAATAGCTACGGCTACAATTAGTATTAAGGATAATAAAGAATGCATAACAATAAATGAAAACGGTAGTCTTATTATAACGGATTATTTAAATGAATTAATATCTGATAATTTTGTAGAAAAAATGTTCTACGAAGAAGGCAAAGATGAGTATGAAGAAATATTTCATAAAATTGTAGAAAATAATCATATAGAAAGAATCTCTAATAATTTATTTTCTGCCGAAAGCGAACTTTTTGAAGAATATTTTAAAAGCAAAGCCTTAATTGATAAAGATAAAATAGTTCAAAAGTTAGAGAATATATCTGACATAAAAAGCCTTTTTATTAAATATTTGATAAGTAAAGAAAAAGATGCAATTATAGTAATTAATTAAGGCGGAATATATGAATGAAAATAGTAAAAAAGGCGCTATTGGAGAGGGTAAATCGCTTGAAATTGGCGGACTTATGCAACAAGATACCGAAGGAGCTATTGAACATACAAGAGAAAAAAATACAAATACAAAAGATGGCGGTATAGATTATGTAAGAGAAATAGATAAAAATGAATTTAAAGGAAGCTATAAAGATTATAATAAAAGTTTGAAAAAGGAAGGAGGAAATAAATGAGTTCAAAAACTTTCGTTATAGGGCAAGATAAAAATTATAAAGGCAAATTACCAAAACAGGTTGTAGAAAATGCTATAACAAAATTTGAAAAAGTCTATGAAAAATATTCTTCTAAAAATAAAACCATAGAAGCTTTTGAATTAAACGGTGGGACTGGTTTAACTGCTGGAGCTGAAGATTCTTGGAATGAATTTGAGATGCAATACAATAAAAAAGGTATAGATGCAATATACAACACTTCGGAAGATATGGATAAAATTAAATTAAATTTAAGAAATAAATTAGAGAATGAGAATAAAAACAGGTATTAATTAAATCGTAAATATATAATTATTATTAACAAATAAATTAACCCAGATAGCTTTTATTATTTTCTATTTACTAAAAAGCTCGCTATGTGAACCCAAATCGATGCAAGTTAAAATTAAAACATCCTCTTTCTTTTTATAAATCAAAAGTAAATCGGGTTTTATATGGCACTCTCTAAAATCTTTATAATCTCCGCTTAAATTGTGGTCGTTATATTTAGCTTCCAATTTTTCGTCATTGGAAAGTTTTATGATTATTTCCTGCAATAATTCTGACAAATCGCTATTATGTTTAATTTTCTTATAAGCTTTTTTAAATGCTCTTGAGAATTTAATTTTATATTTAGTCATTTATTTAAATCTTCAAACATTTCTTCAACGCTTTTATAACTTTTATATCTTTCGGGATGTTTTTCCATTTCTTCTACTTCTTTCATAGCTTCCAAAAGTCTATCGCTCGGTTCTTTTTGAATTGTTATTTTTGCGTCCGTGAGTTTGACTA
>CAKVCJ010000144.1 GCA_934725655.1 uncultured Brachyspira sp. | reverse complement strand
AAATTATGATACGCCTATGATATACTTTAAGAAATTAAGGAATTCCTAACTGCAATATGTTTGGAACCTGTGCAGTCAACAATAAAAACATTTTTTATGATTTTATAGTATTTATTTATTATTTTTTCTAATTATAAATATTATAATTTTTTATATTGTAAGTTATTAAAAAATAAATTATTATATAAAAATGAAGATTAAAAGAATTGCTATAATGCATCCTACTTTTGGATATAACGGCGGGGCAGAGAATGTAATACTTGCTACAGTTAAGAATTTTTATGAGAAGTATAATATTGAGTGCAGTATTTATACTTATAGATTAAGAGAAAATGTTCCAAGCTATATAAAACAAATAAAAACAAATATAACTTTAAATCCATTTATTTTTAGAAAAACCGCGAAATTTTTAGCTTATCAATTAAAAGATTATGATGCAATATTGATTCATAATTTTCCAGCAACTATATTTTTTGGTTTAGCTTATAGGTATGCTCAAAAACATTCTATAAAACTTCCAAAGAGTTTTTGGTATTGCCATGAACCGAGTGTGAGGCTTTACGGCGAAGATGAGGAAAGCTATAAAAATAAACAAAAAACTTTAGATTTTATTGCTCGTTATACTATGAGGTTGGATAGGTTAGGGGTGAGCTTTATAGATTATATAATAGCTAATAGTGAGAGAACTTCAAATTCTGTAAAGCGTGTTTATGGCAGAGAAAGCAAAATTATATATCCTTGCGTGACTGGTTTTGATGAAGTGATGAATATAAAAGAGGCAGAACACTTTTTTTATGTAGGAAGATTAGAGAAAGTTAAAAACCTCGAAAATGCCATTATTGCTTTTAAGAGTTTTTTAGAAAAAATTGATAATAAAGATTTAAAGTTTATGATAGCTGGAAAAGGCAGATATGAAGAGAAATTAAAAAAATTAGTTTATAGTATTAGAATGGATAAAAATGTAATATTTCTTGGTTTTGTTAGCGATGAGGAGAAGAAGGATTTATTAAATAGAAGTTACGCTCTTATTATGCCTGCTATAAATGAACCTTTTGGTCTTACAGTTATAGAGGCACTTTACTCTTCTTGTATTTCAATTATTTCAAAGTATTCTGGTGTTTATGAAGCTGCAAAAGATTGCAGTATAAATTGTGATATGAATAGTGTTAATGATATATCTAATGCTATATATGAAGTATATATTAACAATAACAGCATAAAAAGAAAATTACTGTCTAATAATATTTTATCAATTTTTAGAGAAGATAATTACTCTTTAAGTCTTTTAGAGTATATTGAAAATCACTTGTAATATTTTTTTATATGTATTATTATAGTTAAAAGTAATTATTTTTGTATATAGTGATAATTAACTATTTTAAAAAATCATGATCGGGGGATTTATGAAAGGATATAATTCTATACCTAGTGCTTTTTTTGATACTGTAAAGGAAATGCCTCAAAGCCCTATTTATAGATATAGGAACAATAATGGTGAAAAAGTAACTATAGTATACGAAAAAATATATGAGAAAATAAATGCTGTTGCTAAGGCGTTTGATGTAAAAGGTTTATCTGGTAAACATGTTGCTATATTTTCAGAGAACCGCATAGAATGGTTTATATGCGATATGGCACTTTTAGCTATAGGCTCTGCTGATGTTCCTAGGGGAAATGATTCTACATCAGAAGAATTAAATTATATAATAGAGCATAGTGATTCATTGGCTGTAATAGTTGAAAATCAGTATGTATTAAATAAAATAGATAAATCTTCTAAAAAAATACAGCTTATAATTGTTTTAGACAATTCTATTCATGAGCCAAGAAATAATATATATTCATTTAGTAAGTTTTTGGAGTTTGGGGAAGAGGCTTTAAATGGCGATAAAGACTTTGCTGTAAAAAAAGCTTCCAAACTTAGTAATGATGATACTGCCACTATAATATATACTTCAGGCACAACAGGAAAGCCTAAGGGTGTAATTCTCACTCATGGAAATATTTTACATAATGTTAGAGTGCTTCCCGATATAATAAAGCTTCAAAAGGGAGAGAAACTTTTAACTGTTCTTCCTATATGGCATATATATGAAAGAACAATCTCCTATGTTACCGCTATTTTTGGATGTTTTACTGCTATTACTAATAAAAGAGATTTGAAGAATGATTTTGTTGAGGAGCGACCTGATATATTTATATCAGTGCCGGCAATTTGGGTTAATATATATAATGGGGTGATGAAAAACATAGATAAAAAACCTATTGCTGTAAAAATGATGGTTAAATCTTTTATACAAGGCTCTATTAGATATATAAGAAATTTAAGATATCAACATAATATGATTTATCTTCTTGGAGATGAAAAGAAAGAAAGCAAAAAGACAGAATATGATATATTGCCATTGGACCCTATGAGTCATAAGATGGCACAAAAATTGGTTTATAAGAAGATAAAAGAACTTACAGGAGGAAGGCTTCGTTTAACTATATCAGGCGGCGGCGCTTTGCCTATGTATATAGAAGATTTTATAGAGGCAACTGGAATTAATTTGGTTGTTGGTTGGGGGATTACAGAGACTGCACCTGTTGTAACTTTAAGGTCTCCTTTTAAAAACTATAGAGGAACTTGCGGAGCACCTGTACCAGAAGTACAAATAGAAGTGAGAGACAAAAATGGAAATGTTTGTAAAGATGGAGAGTTAGGAGTATGTTATATTAAAGGGCCTAATATTTTTAAAGAGTATTATAAAGATAAAGAATTAACAAGACAGGCTAAAAAAGATGGTTTCTTTAATTCTGGAGATTTAGGAGCTTATACAAAACAAGGTGAAATAGTGCTTACAGGAAGGGCAAAAGAGACTATCGTTCTTCTAACAGGTGAAAATGTTGAACCTCAGCCTATAGAAAATAAAGCTATGGAATCTAAATATATCTCTCAGATAATGCTTGTAGGTCAAGATAAGGCTTCTACAGGGGCTATAGTAGTAATAGATAAAGATAATGTTAAAGAGTTTTTGGATAAGCATAAAATACATTATGATGAAAATAATATGGAAAACTCTAAAGATGTTGTCAAACTTATTAAGCATGAATTAAATAGATTAGTTAATAGCAAAAACGGATTTAGACCTTATGAAACTATCTCTAAACTTATTATAACAAGTAAAGACTTTACAATAGAAAATGGCTTACTCACTCAATCATTAAAAATAAAAAGACATAAAATAATGGAAGAATATAAAGAGCAAATAGAAAATCTTTATACAAAATAAGAAAATAATAAAGGGAGATAATTAATTATTATCTCCCTTTTATTTTAATTTAAAAATCTTTAAGAATCTAAAAACTCTTTTAATTCTTTCTTTTTGGAAGTAGCTCTCAATCTTCTTATAGCCTTAGCTTCAATCTGTCTTATACGCTCTCTTGTAACTTTAAATACATATCCAACTTCTTCTAAGGTATGATTGTATCCGTCATCCAATCCATAACGCATTCTAATAACTTTTTGCTCTCTTTCAGGTAAATTATCAAGCAAAGAATCTATATGCTTTCTTAAAATTTTAAATGTAGTAATATTTTGAGGGCTTTCAAACTCTTTATCTTCAATAAGCTCTCCAAGTATAGTATCTTCTTCATCGCCAATAGGAGCATTCAAAGATACAGGGTCTTTGGCAACATTTCTTACGCTTTTTACTCTGCTTTCAGGCCAGCTTAAGGCTCTTGCTATTTCCTGTATAGTAGGCTCTCTTCCATATTGCTGCATATATTGTCTTAATACTCTCGTTACTTTATTGATTTGTTCTATCATGTGAACTGGTACTCTTATAGTTCTAGCCTGATCGCTTATAGAACGAGTAATAGCCTGACGAATCCACCAAGTTGCGTATGTTGAAAATTTATACCCTTTTTTGTATTCAAATTTATCAACCGCCTTAATAAGACCAATATTTCCCTCCTGTACCAAGTCAAAGAAATGAAGTCCTCTGTTGGTATATTTTTTTGCTATAGATATAACAAGCCTTAAATTAGCCTTAACAATATGATCTTTTGCCTGAGCAATCTGTCTTCTTGCAGAATCTATCTTTCTTACCCATTCAACCAAAGTTTCTTTGTCTGTACGAACTTCATCATAAATATCTGCTATACGAATTTGAGAGTTATGGAAACTTGTTAATACTGCTTTTATAGCTTCTGGAGTAATATTAAACTCATCAACAAGCCTTGTATATATCTTTTTGTTTCCGCTTTCAATTTCATTGTAATAGCTTTCAAAATCACTTATTTCTTTACCGTATCTCTTTTTCAATTTTTCAAAATATTCTTCTATCTGATTAATTCTATGCAAATAAAACTTTAATTTCTCTGCTATTCTATCGATTTCCATTCTATTAAGTTTTACTTTACTTAATAATTTTACTATATTTTCCTTTATTTCATTTTGTTCATTAGTAAGGTTTTTTATAGTTTTTTGAGTAGTTGCTTTTTTTATTCTTTTGTCTAAAGCTAAATATTTCTCCGCTAAATCTATATATTCTTTTTCAAAGTTTTTATACTTTCTCTCTAATTTTCTTTTTTCTTGCGTTGAAACATTATATATTCTCGGAGGCTCTAATATTTCATGTATAGATACTCTTCCGCTTTTTACACAATTAATAGTATTTAATACTTCACTTACTACTAAATGTGTTTTTAATATTATAGTTTCTATAGCATATTCCCCAGATTCTATCTTTTTAGAATATTCTACTTCATCATTATGTGATAGTAAATCAACTTTGCCTATCTCTTTAAGATAAAGTCTTATAGGATCATCATTGTTTCCCACTTTATCTTCTACATGTATAAATCTTGATGCTTCATCAATTTTATTTTGATTTTTGGAAAGATTTTCAAATTCTCTCTTATCCTCAACTATTTCAATTTTCCTATCACTTAATAATTGAAATAGTATATCCATCACATCTGCATCCATATTGTCTGTGGCTGCATTAATTTCTTTATAAGTGAGATATTTATTAATGTTTCCTCTTTCAAGCAATTTTCTAATTTTTTCGTTATTTTTAATTAGAAGATCGCAATCCTCTTCAATCATCATAATTACTTCCTTGATATAATTTTTCCTTTTGCTTATTAAGTAAATGTATTTCTCGGGCTTTATTACATATAGCTTCAAATCCTTCATTATTTTGGAGTGTGGCAGTTTTTAATACTTCTTTTCTCCTATAGTCTATATCCCCGCTTTTTATCTTTACAATAAGCTCATCTAATTTTTCTTGTATATTATCACTATACAATTTTTCCTTGCTTCTTATCTGATTAGCTATATGCTCATTGCCTAATACATTAAGAGCATCTTCAGCTGTGGCATCTTTATTAAGAGTTAAGAGCCTTATATAAAATTCTCTTGTGATATCTTTTTTAATAAGATCTACACCTATCTCTTTCTCTGCCTCTTTTATTAAAG
>CAKVCJ010000143.1 GCA_934725655.1 uncultured Brachyspira sp. | reverse complement strand
AATTGTTTTTCTTTACTTAATTTACTGTGTTTCATAACTAAAATTTAATAAATTTTAGTTATCTGGGTCAGCCCCTTCTTTTTTATCTTCTTCTATTTGCAAAGATTTTTTTTCTTTTTTTTGAGATTTCTTTTCTTCTTTTAGAGCTTTTTTAGCTTCTTTCAAAGCCTGCTTCTCCTCTTTTTTTAATTCTTTAGCCCTAATTTTTTCTTGCTTGGCTTCCATCTTAGCTTCTTTTTTAGAGTTCTTTAAAGCTTTCTTTTCTTCTTTTTTTAATTCCTTAGCCCTAATTTTTTCTTGTTTAGCCTCCATCTTAGCTTCTTTTTTAGCATTTTTTATAATTCTCTTCTTCGCCCTATCTACCGAAACCTTTTCAAAAAATACTAATATCCAAAACTTTATATAATCAAAATATAAAAATATTCTAAAAATGTTTCGTTTTAAATAAAAAGATTCTTCTTTATTTGCATCAATTATTTTCATACTAGGTGATTTTATTTTACCAGAAAAACCATCTAAAGGTCTTGAAACGGGTATGCATAATTTCATTCCCAATTTACCTTTATTCTCATTAAACCAATATAAAGATTTTTTAAAAGGCATATATATAAAAAATACATCAGGGTTCATTTTTTTAAAGCCGATAAATGCTTTTTCTAATTCTTTTTTATTTTTAGTATTTTGATATGTTCCTAATATACTTATATCTGTATATATTTTTTTTATTTTTTCAGTGATTGTGAAAAAATATTTCTCTTCATCACCAAATAAAAACATAGTCATCTTTGTCTGCTCTATATAAGAGAGTATCTTGGAAAATAGAGTAAAATCTTTAATATATTCTAATTCTTCTTTATAAATAAACTTATATGCCTTAGATATAGAAGGGTGCGCAGCAATAACTAAAGCAGCATTCTCTATAATTTTTTTTAATTTTTTATTAGAACGCACCTTTAATAATTGATGCACATCCAATGTTACTATAAGAACATCATTTCCATCTTTTAATTGTTCTATAGCAGTGTATAAATCATCATTAAAACTATCTATTCTAACGCCAAGTAAAGAATTTGTACTTATCATAAAATAGTAATCCTAAAAATCATATAGCAAGAGTTCTGCATAACTCTAAATCTATAGGATCAACTTTAGGAACTTTTTTAACAGCATCAGCCAAAGGCGTATAAGTATATTCACCTTTCCATATACCAACAGCAACATTTCTTTTGCCTTCTAATAAAGCCTTAACAGCAATATAACCAAATCTTGCAGCCATAAGACGTTCACGAGAAGTAGGAGAACCGCCCCTTTGCATGTGTCCAAGTATAGTTACACGAGTATCAAAACCTGTTTTACCTTCTATTTGTTTAGCTACCTCCATAGCTCCGCCTGACTCATCGCCTTCAGCAACTACTATTATAGAAGATTTTTTACCTCTCTTCTTTGCTACTTGTAAGTTTTCTACTATTTTGTCAATATCAGTAGTTGTCTCTGGAATAAGTATATCTTCAGCTCCAGAAGCTATTCCAACTTCCAAAGCAATATAACCAGCATGTCTTCCCATAACCTCAACTACAAAACATCTTCCATGACTAGTAGCAGTATCTCTTAATTTGTCTATAGCATCCATAGCAACATTTACAGCAGTATCATAGCCTATAGTATAATCAGTACCAAATATGTCATTATCTATAGTTCCAGGTATGCCAATAACAGGAAACTCTTCATGATGCGTAGCAAAATCTAAAGCGCCCTTATAAGTACCATCTCCGCCTATTACAACTAAAGCATCTATTCCATTATATTTCATATTATCAGCTGCTTTTTTCATACCATCTTCAGTTTGAAACTCTGGAGATCTTGCTGAAAATAGAATTGTACCGCCATGATTAATAATGCCCCCTACAGAACCAGCATGCATCTGATAGACATTATTATACATCAAGCCTTGATAACCCTCTCTTATGCCAACTACTTCTAATCCATTAGCTATAGCTGTTCTAACAACACTTCTTATAGCAGGATTCATTCCTGAAGCGTCGCCTCCGCTTGTCAATACTCCTATTTTCTTTATATCACCCATATTGAAATAACTCCTTATAAAACATATAATATTTAATTATATCATTATTATTATTATTTTATCTAATTTTTGTTATATATTATATATTAATAATGAAAGAATTGATACACAAAAAAAGAAAAAAATTAACATGATAAATTCAGAGTATATTGAAATAATCAACATCATAAAAAATAAAAGATGGGATAAACTTAAATATCTCCTAAATGATATGCACCCTATAGAAATAGTGGATATAATGCGTATATTAGAAAGCAATAAAGACAAAACAATTATTTTTAGATTATTATCAACAGAAAAGTCCGCTTTAGTTTTTGCCGAATTAGATTCTAATGAGCAGGAAGATTTAATATCTTCTATGAATGACAAAGAAATAGAAGAGTTAATGCATGAAATGAGTCCTGATGACAGAACTTCTCTTTTTGAAGAGCTTCCAGAAGAAATAAATAAAAAAATATTTTCTTTAATGGAAAAAGAAGATTTGGATATCACCAAAAAATTACTAGCCTATCCAGAATATAGCGTAGGCCGTATAATGACTACAGAATATATATCAATCCCTCCAAACTTCTCTGTAAATCAAACTTTAGAATATATCAGAAAATATGGTAAAGACTCTGAAACCTTTGAAGTTATATATATAGTTGATAATAAAAACATATTATTAGGATATATTTTATTAAAAGATTTATTATTTGCAAAAAAGACTGATATAATAGAAAACCTTATGCATACTGACATTATATATCTTTCTGCATATTCAGACCAAGAAGAGGCTGTACTTGTCGGAAGAAAATATGATTTATTATATATACCTGTAGTGGATGCAAAAAATGCTTTAATAGGAATAGTTACCATCGATGATATATTTGATATAGCCGAAGAAGAAGAAACTGAAGACTTCCACAAACTTGGTGCTATCAGCATAGATGATGACTTTACAGGAAATATTAAACAAGCTTCAATACTAACTCTATATAAAAAAAGAATTACTTGGCTTTTTATATTAGTTTTTATTAATATATTTTCTGGATATTTTATAGGAATATTTGAAGAGACTATAAGCAAATATGTTTCTTTAATATTCTTTTTGCCGCTTCTAATAGACAGTGCAGGAAATGCGGGGGCTCAATCTTCTACTCTCATAATAAGAAGTTTATCACTCGGTGATGTAAAAAAAAGCGATTGGCTGTTTATGTTTTTTAAAGAAATTGCTATATCTTCTATACTCGGAATTACTATGAGTTTAGCTGTATCAGCACTTGCTATATTTAGAGGAGGATTAATGATAGCTTTGGTGGTATCATTATCTATGGTATGTGTAGTTGTAATAGGAAGTCTTATAGGATTATGTTTGCCTTTTATATTTGTAAAACTAAAAAAAGACCCTACTACAAGCAGTGTGCCTTTAGTAACTTCTATATGCGATATTACTGGAACTTCTATATATTTATTATTGGCAAGCATAATACTCACAAAAATTAATATATAAAAATATATTAGTATTTATTTTAAAAATAAAAAACGAATGTAATATTAAACTATTCCGATAATAATTAAAACTATTTTTAGGAATTTTAATTATGAGAAAATATATAGTTTTAATATTTGTATTTGCTATTGCTACTATATATGCCAACAATTATGACAGTATGATAAAATCAATGCAATTAGAAAATACAGAAGAATTGTCCATATCAGATGACAACTCAACTATTACATTCAATCAATTAGCAGAGTATTATGCAAGCATAGTAACTGATAAAAATGCTACCCCAGAACAATTAGAAGCTTTAGGAAATCTCATAAGAATGTGGACAGATACCATAAACCAAAACTTCTCTAAAGAAGAAATTTTTACTAAATACAGCACTATATCATCAACTCTATCATCTATGTCTATACTTCTAATATTAAGAATAGCTATAAAAGACAATAATATACCAACAGAAGAAATGCAAAAAAGTATTTATGAATCAATTAATAATAAATTTATACCATCATTTGCACAATTTAAAAATGAAGGCTGGAAAACAGATTTTAACTTCTATGTAATAAATATGTCCGCTGCAGTTTGTAAATGGTATGAAGATAAATCCAAAAAATTAGACTATCCCGATTTTAAAGTATGGAGAGAGGGAGATTTTTAATTAATAAATATTAAGAAATTATTAAATCAAAAAAATTATTCATGGAGGAATAAAATAATGGAAGCACAAGTTCAAGAGAGAGAAGATGTAATGACTGTTACAGCTAAAGAAGATGTAAAAACGCTCATTACAAAATATAAAGAGCAAAACATTATAACTATCACAAGCAAAAAAATTAAAGCTATATAAAAATAAACAAAAAGGCAAATTATTTTTTTAATAAATAATTGCCTTTTTTAATTTAAATTATTTTTTTATTAGAATATAATTTGTTTTTTATATCAAAAATTATATTCTAAACTAACTTCAAATGTATGCTCTAAAAATTCATTGCTTTTAAAAGGTGTGTAATAATTAAAAGTAAAACTAAAATTATTATAATTAATAAGAAGCTTAGCATTTAAATCCATTTTATAATTAGGTGAATGAGAGAAATAAGTTATTATATTAAATAAATTATTAAGAAAAGATAAATAAAGCCCTATAGAATAAAATGAATGACTATCCTCATAAAAATATTCTGCATAAGGACTAAGTATAAAATCATAATTATAAATAAAAGTATAATTAATTCCCAAAAGGCTTTTTATATCATTAAGACTCTTTCCAATATTATCACTGCTTAAAATATTATAAGTAACATTTCCATAAAATTTAAAACCTATATCAAATATATATGAAGCCTCAAAACCAAGCATTAAATTATTTTTCTTTTGTAAATCATAAGTGTATTTTGTTATACCCATTAAACCCAAATGAGATGAAGAATATTTTAAATAATACCAAGAAGTATAATACTGCGGTTCTTTTAATAAATCTATTGATTTAGTGTCTGTAATGAAACCTATAGAGTGAGTGATATTTCCCTGATAAAAATTAAGCTCAGTATTATACAAAGCCTCATAATCATTATACAGCACACTTTCACCAACAAACATATATTGCCTATTAAAACCTTCACCGAAATGGAATTTTCTCTTTCCTATATAAAATCCTAAAATCTCATTAATATAATTAAATTGTATTTCATCGAATGTAAAAGATAAATACGCTTTATTATCATACTGTTTTATAAGATTGCCGTTATCATAAATAAGTTCTCTATTGTCTTTAGTGTATATTCTAATTGCAGGATTAAATGAAAAATAAAAATTATTATTAAGATATTCAAAACCTAAATAAAAATAAATATCATTGCTTAATATTGAATTGGGAATATATTCATTTTCTTTTAAATCTATATAACTAAAATTATTTTTTATACCGAATTTAGGAGTGATATCAGCAAATGCTATGGATGATACAGCAAATATAAAAATAATTATTTTAATGT
>CAKVCJ010000142.1 GCA_934725655.1 uncultured Brachyspira sp. | reverse complement strand
AATTGGGTTATTTATATTATAAGGAATACCTACTTTTTTTAACTAAAAAATGTGCAATATCTCTGGCTCCTAAACAGCTTATTTATAAAATAATTATTGACAAAGTAATTTTATTGATATATAAATTTTATATAGATTTTATAAATTAAAAATAAATTAGGACATGTTTATGGAAAATAATATCATAGCATTAATAAAAAATATAATTAAAGACAATATAAATAATTCAACACAAGAAATATTAAATATTGATAATATAATTTTCTATAAAAATACAAACGCCTTAATGATTGCCTCATATTTTGGTATAGAAGATATTGTAAAAGAATTAATAGAAAAAGAAATAAATATTAATGCTCAAGATATAAATGGTAAATCTGCTATAATGTTTGCTATAGAAAATAATAAAATAGATATAGTTAATACACTAATAAATAATAAAGCAGATATTAATATACAAGATAAAAAAGGAATAACACCAATCATGTGGGCATCTGGAAACGGCAGAATAGATATAGTAAAACTATTATTAGATAATAATGCAGATATTAATATAAAAAACACTTATGGTGAAAAAGCAATTATATGGGCATCTAAAAAAGATAATCCAGAAATCATACAATTATTAATAGATAATGGTGCTGATATAAACGAAATGGATAAAGACAATTGTAACTGTGCTATGTGGGCAGCTTACAACAATTTGTATGATAACATGAAAGTATTAATAAAAAATGGTGCTGATATAAATGCAAAAAATAGCGACGGAAACAATTCTTTAATGCTTGCTGCAGAATGTGATAGTGTAGAGGTTTTACAATTATTACTTGAAAGCGGAAGCGATTTATACGAAAAAGATAATTACGGCACTACAGCATTAATGTGGGCAGAGATGCTCGATAATAAAGAATGCGTAAGAATATTAAAAGAATATATAAAATAATGGGAGCTTATAAAAATAAACTCCCATCTATCAAAAATCTATTACTTTCAAATAGAATCTTTTCTTAATATTTTCACTATAGATATCATAGCAAATATCATAATAAATGCAAATGGGAAAGCAACAGCAATAGAAGCAGTTTGAAGCATTTGCAATCCATTAGATGTTCCTATCATTAAAGCTAAAGTTAATCCTGATTGTAATATACCCCATAAAATCTTTTTAGGACCTGTAGGGTTCAAATCCCCATTAGAACTAAACATAGCTAAAACAAATGTAGAAGAGTTTGCAGAAGTAACAAAGAAAGTTACAAGCAAACAAACACATATCATAGAAATAATATTTCCGAATGTATAATTACTCAAAACACTAAATAATGTAGTAGGAGTAGATTTGATAGCCTCTTTAGCAAATTCCAAACCTTGTTCTATTCCCATAGTACCAGCTATAACAAACCATATAAAAGAAGCCAATGAAGGAGCTATTAATACCCCAATTATAAATTCTTTAATAGTTCTGCCCTTAGATATACGAGCTATAAAAGTACCAACAAAAGGCGCCCAAGCTATAAACCAAGCAAAATAGAATATAGTCCAAGAACCATACCATTTTTTATTGAAGAAAGCTCCAGCCTCTAAACTGCTTCCTATAAATGTTTGTAAATAATAACCAGTAGATTCCACAATAGTGTCTAATATTTTTATGCTAGGCCCTATTAAGAAACAAGCTATAATAACAAATGTAAATATATAAACATTAATATTAGACAAATGCTTAATACCTTTATCTAAGCCTGTAACAGTAGAAATGATATATATAATTGTAATTATTATCACAATACTCAATTGCACAGAAACAGTTTCAGGAACATTAAATAAGAATTTTAAACCGCTGTTTATTTGATAAGTACCAAGTCCTAAAGAAGTAGCAATACCTGCCACAGTAGCAAATATTGAGAATATATCAATAATTTTTCCAATAGGTCCATTAACTCTCTCTTCCCCTATAAGCGGAATAAATACACTGCTAACCAAACCAGGTTTATTATATCTAAACTGCATTAAAGCTAAAGCCAAAGCCAAAATAGCATAATTAGCCCAAGGGTGAAATCCCCAGTGTAAGAATGACTTCTGCATAGCAAATCTTGCCGCTTCAGGAGTACCAGGCTCAGCTCCTAATGGTGCTACAAAATAATTCATAGGCTCAGCAGCGCCCCAGAATACTAATCCTATCCCCATACCAGCAGAAAATAACATAGCAAACCAAGTTAAAAAGCTGTATTCAGGTTTAGAGTCCTGAGCTCCTAATCTTATATCTTTATATTTACTAAAAAAGCCAATCCATACAGCAAATCCAACAAAGCTCATCATTGTAATAGTATAGAACCATCCAAATTTATCAACTAAAAAGCCGAACATTGAATTTGCTACAGTTTCAAAAGTTTTAGGCGAAACCATCCCCCATATAACAACTAATAGAGTAACTATAATCGAAATTATAAAAGTAGAATTCACTTGTTTTTTGTCGCTCATAAAATATACCTTCCTAATGATTTTTTTTAATACAATGCAGTAAATATAATTACTGCATTGCATCTAATTGTATATATTAATAAAATTGTATTTTATTAGATTTTTACTTCAAATACAGTTTGTTCTTTGATATCTGTACATAAAGCATCAAGAGCAACACCAACTCTGTGATAACGTAAATTCCATTGTTCTTCTTTAGTAGTAGCAGGGTCTCCCAAAGGATATGGTATAGATATAGCAGGAACCATTCTGTTAGTACCAACACTCTTGGCAACAGGTATTAAGTTAGCAATTTGAACTATAGTTATTCCTGCTTTTTCTATTTCTTTAGTCATCGTTGCACCGCAACGAGTACAAGTTCCTCAGGTTGATACAAGTAAAGCAACTTTTATTCCAGCTTGTACCAATTCATCAGCAATTTCTCTTCCCATTCTTGCAGCTTCAGCTTGAGTAGTACCAGTACCAACTGTAGAATAGAAATATTTATATACTCCGCCTATTTTGCCTTCTTTTTGATAAGCTCTTAAAACATCTAAAGGAACTATTCTGTCTGGGTCTTCATTAGCAGCAGCAGGGTCAAAACCAGCGTGTATAGTCATATATTCGCCTTCTACCAAATCATCTAACTTAGAAATATCATATTTACCCCACTTAGTAGCAGATGCAGATTGTATTCTGTCCGGGTTTCCTACAGGAACTATACCGCCGCTTGTTACTACAGCAACTTCTAATTTTGATAATTCTTCTTTTGTTACAGCTTTTGCTATAGGTACTAATTCTTTTTTAGGTATAACAAGTTCAGAAGTAAATGCCTCGCCTTTAACTTTTTTAAGAAGCATATCCATTACTCTGTCAACAGCAGGAACATTTCCTTTAGTCCAAATCTGTTTTCTAACACCTCTTCCAAAATATCCTTCTTCTGCTGCAGGTAAAGTTTCTTCGCCTTTTAAAAGCTTAATAGCAAATTTACTCATAGCAAGCGTATCTTTAGGCATAGCAGCAGCTGAAGCTCCGCCTTTAAATATATACATATCTTTTCTAAACATATCAACGCCAGGGTTTTCATCGTTCATAGAAGTGATTACAGGAACTTTGAACTGTTCTTTTACAGCCTTACATACCTTACCGCAAGCAACTCCATAACGGCCTGCTCTAAAAGCTGGGCCTGCAAAGAATACATCAAATTCTTTATCTTTCAAAAAACCCATAATAATATTTAAAGCTTCATCAGGATTACTTCCTATAAAGTTATCTCCGCATATAATAGTATGAGTAATCTCTACTTCACCTTTAAGATGATTAGAAAAAGCCATAGCAGGTCCAATTAATTCGGATTTTATTTCAGGCTTATAATCAGCCATATCCTCTCCGCCTACACCTGCAAAAAATTGATTTATATATAAAATACCTTTCTTCATTTTTCGCTCCTTAAAATTCTGCCATAGTTTTTGGAGACCAACCTACAACCATGTCTCCGCAGAACATAGCATTATTTTCCATAATAATAGAACCATCTTCTCTAACAGAAGGACCTAATATAGCATCATTGCTCCAACCGCCTGATAATCCGTCTCTAGCTAATGATTGTAATTCCCCTATCACTGTAGGCATAGGAGGAAGTTCTATCATCTCAGATACGTTTCCGCAAGAAACTATAGCATCTGCCTTCTCATCTAAAGTTACTAATGGCTGAGAAGCTCCGTCTCTTCCTGTACATTCATTTGTTAATCCAATAGTTTTTACTTTAGCATCTTCTAAAGCAACTATACAAGCAATAAAGTCAGCATCTGGGTTACCGTATCCCTCTTCAGCAACTATCGCAGCATCAGCACCTATATTATTAGCTATCTGTGCTACAAATAAAGCAGCTCTCTCTTTTTGTTCCAAAGCAACATTAAGGTTAGAGAATATAACGCCTAAGAAATTAATAGTTTTTCCATGTTCTGAAAATAATTTTTTTATCATAGGGAAATTCTGAAAATCATAAGTTGACCACTTAGAAGAACAAGGCATAAATGAACCAGATATAACAGCTCCTCCCAATATCTCATTCGGATGCATTAAAGTAGGAAGCATTCTGTTTGTATCCCAGCCATAAACCAAATCATTATATCCGTCATTTTCCATCTGTGACTGAGCCTGTAATACTAAAGCTACTTTAGGCAATTTGCTGTCTCTTGAAGAATCAGTAATGCTTGGAAGAGAATAAGTCTCAACCTCTTCAGGTTTTTGTTCCTTAACACAATTTCCTAAATACTCGGCAAGTCTCATTCCAGCCCAACGCAAAGCTTTGTTTTTCTTTTGCTGTTCATTTTTTTCAAACTCTTCATCAGTATCAGCAACTAAACATACATTCAAAAGCTGAGAATAATATGTATATTTAGCACCTTCTCCGCCCATATCTATTAAACCGTCTTGGAATCCGCCCCAATGTTTTCCAACAGCTAAAACACTGCAATTTTTAAGAGCATGCATAACGCCATCTCCTGCTCTATACATAGGGCCTAAAACTCCCGGAAAAATAGTCTTGCCGTCAACACGGCATCTTGGCTCTATAGCTTCCTTAACAGGAACTATTCTTACCATATCACCAGGCTTAACTATAATAATATCTGCCTCAGTAATATGCTTATCTTCTTTAACAACGCTTAAAGCTTCTTCTTTATTGATTGTTAAAGTAGAGTTTTCAAATTTAGTCTTGTCGCCAAATTTGATGTCTTTTACATAAAAGTTTCCAATATGTAACTCCATATTCCTCTCCTTTTTTATTAATATATTTATAATAATAGAATAAATTCATAATAAGAAAATTAAATAAATTAATATGCCAAAATTTTAGACCTGACTCTTATATAATGTACTAAAAATAAATTTAATAAAAAGAAATTATGTTTTTGAAATGCGTATTTTGATTTGCATATGGAAATTAAAATATTAAAATATAGTACTATAAAGTATATTTGATTGAAACACATAACGCATTATATTATATTAAATAATATTATTTTTGTCAATTATAAAAATAATATTAAATAAAAATTTTTTTTATTTAAAAAATTTATTTTTTGGGGCTGTCCTAGATAACTTAAATTTGTTAAAATTTAAGTATGAAACGCAGTAAATTAAGTCAAGAAAAAC
>CAKVCJ010000141.1 GCA_934725655.1 uncultured Brachyspira sp. | reverse complement strand
CTCATAGAATATATTTAAAAGACGGAGTTTTTGCCGACTTAACTTTAATATATAATAAAAAACTCGGATATACGGAACTTCCTTGGACTTATGCAGATTATTCAAGCGAAGAAACAAAATTATTTTTAAATAGCGTGAGAGATTTATTTTATAATGAGTTAATAAAAACATCTCCTTTCGCTTAAATTAAAAAATTCGCTCTTTATGATTGTAAATAAGACTTTTTATAAATTAAAGACTAACTCATATATTTATATTATTTATAAATGGAAGTTAAAGATTTGAATTCAAAAGTCTCTCTGTAATTATATAATTTTATAGCCTTCTCAACTCTTGGAACAGTAACGCTTCTGCATATATTATTTTCATTATTTGTTACTATTATAAATTTTCTATTTCCTTTATCCTCTTTATTTAAATCCATACATGCATGCGCCGTAGTTGCACTTCCACCAAAAAAATCTAATATTATTGAATCTTTATCGCTTGCGCTTCTTATAAGTTCTTTTATAAGTTTCATAGGTTTTGGAGTAGAGAATACTATATTACCATCAAAAATTTCAGATAATTCTTTTTTAGCCGAAAAGTTTGTTCCTAAAAAATCTATAATAGATTCCAAAGTAGATAATTCCTCAATAAATTTTCCATTATCATATTTAACTTTTTTTATTAAATTTAATTTTGTATTAATAAAATCTTTAAAACAAACAACTATATATTCATGTATTACTTTTATATTGTGATTTTTTTTATTTATTTTTTTATCCTTATCAAAAATTTCATTATTCTTTTTCCAAATTATTATTTTTATATTTTCTTTACCAAAAATATCTTCACATAATTTTTTTAGATTGTATAATTCATTTTCATCTATATGTATAAACATAACACCTTTATTAGATAATAACTTATAGGCAATATATAATCGTTCTTTCATAAATCGAATAAAATAATCATCACTAAAACTATCTTTGTATTTAATATAATAGATTGCTGTATTATACGGAGGGTCTATAGGAATCACATCAACTTTTTCTTCTAAATTCATTTTTAATAATTCTTTAAGAGCATCTAAATTATCAGATTCAAATATTACATTATTTATCATAATCTACGCCTTTTAATAATCTTGGCATCGCAACCTATAAATGCATTTTTATGAAGATTAGTATTCTCGTTTATTGATATCTTTTTTAATTTAACACAACCCGCAAAAGCCCATTCGTTAACATATATACAGGAATCGGGTATATAAATTTCTTTAAGATTTGAACATAAAGTAAAGGCAGATTTATCTATTAATTCAAGTTCGTTATGCAATTCTATACTTTTTAAATTAAAACAACCGCTAAAAGCTCTCGAATTTATTCTTTTTATATTTTTTGGCAAATACCTTATTCCTTTTGCCACTCTATTTGGACAACATATTAGCTCATTTTTTTCACTATTTAAAAGCATCCCATCAGCAACTATAAATTTTGGATTTTTGGATGCCAATTCTATATTATCACAATTTGCAAAAGGATTATATCCTATTTTTACTATACCGTTAGAAATGGTTAACTTTTTTATACTTTTGCAATTCCAGAATGAATTTCTACCAATATATTTAACCGTGTCAGGAATAGTATAATCTCCTATATTAGCGTTCTTTAATACGCAAACTATCATAGTTTTAAATTTATTAAAAACTACGCCATTATCATTATGGTAATTATTAGTTCTTATATCCAGTGATATTTTATCGCAATCTGAAAAAGGATTATTCTCCATATGAATAACAGATTTTGGTATTATGAGTTTTTCTATATATTTATTATTATAAAAAGAATGTTTTCCTATAATTTTTACCGTATCTGGTATGCTATAAAAATTGTCTTTTTTATTCATAGGATAATATATAATGCGGTCCATTTTTTTATTAAATAAGATATTGTCCTTTATAATAAAATGCTCGCTTTTATTTTCTATAACTTCTAAACTTTTGCATGCCGAAAACGGATTGTTTCCTATAATCAAAACATTTTTAGGAATATTTATCTTTTTTAATTTTTCACAGTAATAAAAGCTATCTCCTCCTATAATCTCTAATGATTCTGGTAATACGACTTCTTCTAGATCTTTATTATTCCAAAATGAATTTGCAGACAAAATTCTAATTCCTTCTGGTAAGATTAATTTTTTAGATTTTCCTTTATATTTTATCAATTCGTCATGAGATAAAATAAAATCGCTATTATATTGAAAATCTATAATATTATTTTTATTTTTCAATTTTGGGTAAAATATATTTGAGTTATACTCAAATATTCCATAATCATAAAGTTTATTTTCAAATATAATTATATTTTTTATTTCTACAATGCCAGATACTAATAAAGATGTATATTTAATATTATATTTATATTTATTATAATGAAAATCATCCGAATATTCTTGCCATGCTTCGCAGAATATTGCCATATCTTTGCATATAATATCTGGTTCGTTATCAATTTTTGCATTAATTACTATTTCATTAGGATTTATTCCTTTATCTAATAATCTGTTTAAGCACTCAAGAATAACTAAATCTCTATGAGAAATTATTTCACAACTATTTTTATTTTTTATGATTATATCTTTACCGTAATCTATTAATTGGTTTTCGGCAAATATAGTTATTTTATAATCATTATTATAGTATTTTACAAATATATCTTCGCTTATTTCTTCAAAATTAAGAGCCCAATATAAAGCAGTATATTTCATTTCTAAACTAATCATTTATATTTACTCGCCATTTATAATATTTTTATATTTATTGACAATAATATCGGAGGTTTCATGTTCATTAATATAAGAAGCGTCTAATTCGATATAAGGAATATTATATTTATTAACGCATTCATACATTTTATTATATAAAAAGTCTATATTGCATAATTTATTTATATCCTTATCAAAAGGATTTCTTTTTATTAACCTTTTGTATATTATTTTTGATGATGCTTTTAATATAACGGTTATAATTGGTTTTTCTAACTTTTTAATGAGTAAATCATAAATATCTCCGTTATAGTCCGAATAGCTTAAAGAATACATTGACAAAAAATATCTATCCGTAACTATATTCTTATTTTTAAATATATTAGATATCAACATATAATTTAATCCGTAGAACCAAGACGATAGATTTCTATCATTTTGATTATTAAAGTAATCCCTTAATTTAATATATTTATTATAATCGTTATCTAATAAATAATGCAAAGGTTTTTCCACAAATAAAAAATTTAACTTTTCGGCTACTAATTTAGATACAGTAGTTTTGCCGACTCCGTCAGCTCCTTCTATAGCTATTATCATAATAATTCAATTTCCTATTATTAGCTTCGAGATACTTGCCTTTTGTAAATTGGTCTAAAATTTCTAAATATCCGCTAACTCTTCTAATTCTTTTAATATCCATGCTTCCGCAATTATAGCATTTATCTAATAAACCTGTAGAATGGCATTTATTGCAAATATCAAGCGGAAAATTAAATCCAAGATAATGAACGCCTTTTTCGATTGCATATTTGACATATTCTTCTAAACCTTCATGATTCCCTATAGGAGCTTCGCCAAGTTCTATATATGTAATACATCCTCCGTTTGCCAATTCATGAAAACGAGCTTCTTTAGATATTTTTTCAAATCCTGAAAGCATGCTGTCCACATCTACATGAAACGAATTTGTATAATAACCTTTATTAAAAATAGTATGATTATATAATTTAGAATCTATATCACAAAATCTATGACCTATCAATTCTCCGCTTGTAGCTAACAATGAAAAGTTTAAACTATATTTTTTAACACATTCATCGGTATAGGAACGCATAAATTTAACAAAATCATAAGCCATATTCATAGCGCTATCTGATAGATAAAATTTTTCACCCGTTAGAATTTCTATCGCTTCAGAAAGTCCTATAAAACCTATCGACAATGTTCCGTGACGAAATATATGCTCTAATGTTTTATCGGATTCGA
Organism: uncultured Brachyspira sp.; assembly: GCA_934725655.1. Classification (GTDB taxonomy): domain Bacteria; phylum Spirochaetota; class Brachyspiria; order Brachyspirales; family Brachyspiraceae; genus Brachyspira. Next base: position 1,612 of record CAKVCJ010000141.1, on the reverse strand, counting down.
AATCTTCTACCCATAAATTATATTTTCTATTTGTTTGAAAATCTTTAGATTGTAATTTAATAATACGATTATATCTATCCAATAATATTTTAGTAGATTGTTTCGCTATATCAAGCCATTTTTCCTTAAATAATTTATATTCGTTTTCTGCATTTTCATTTATCGCTTCTAATCCGAGTCTTGGCAAATTAATAGATATATTAACAATGTTTCCTCTACCTATAGCTCCTTTATCTCCAAATATATTATCGACTACTCTAGTTCTGCATCCCATAATGCCTAAAACTTTAGCGTCAATATTTATATTCGGTTTACTATCGCATAATAAGTAAGTAGGAATCATTTTTTTAGCACTGCATTCTAACGATTTTTTTAATAACATATAATTTGGAGAAGTCTCTTCTAAATTGACGCCTTTTTTTACTTTAAAAACTATATTTGGCTTAAATATGTCTCTTGGCAATTCGCTAAAAGCATCTAAAGTAATTTCACATATTTGATAAGAATATTGAGTATCTGCCAACCCTATATTTAAAGTTACATAATAACTAACCATGCCCATTCTATCATGCGACTCATTACACCAATACATTAATTCTGAAATACAATCTTTAATTAAGGACAGATTAGTTTTAGAGTTTTTAACTCCTAAATTTGTCAATATATAAGCAGTATCGATATCGAAATTCGCAAACGCTTCGCCCCCAGACTGCTCATTGCCTATCTTAATAAATAACTCTTTATAAAAATTAAATAGTTTCAATATTTTTCTTTGCTGGGATAACTTCTTATAATCGTAATACGGGAATTGATTATTAATATTAAATGTCAAACAATTATAAGTAAGTCCATATGCATCTAAATCATGTATATGAATATAACCGTCTCTATGCAACTTTGATAAATCTTTAGGAAGAGAATTAAGAACCTCTTCTTTTTGCTTCCTCTCTCCTTTTCTAAAAATAAAACCTATATAACTGTATCTTTCAGCTGCGTTTTCGTTTAAAAAATCCATTTTTAATTCCTTAAATTTATAAAATATTGGTTTATTGAACCGATGAACGGAATCGTGGTAGTTTTTAAATCTTTATTAAATTTACCAACTTTTATATACTTCAAATAGCATAAAATATCTTTTGGAACTTTATTTAAAGAATATCCCGTGTATAAACAAATATCCCAATCTTTAATATTTTTTAATAAATATAATAGAGCTTCCTTTTGTAATAAAGGTTCACCGCCAGAGATAGTTATTTTTTTATTCGGTATGCTTTTTCCTAATATGCTAACCAATTTCAAAACATCGTATTCTTCGCCAGCGTTTATATCCCAAGTTTTGGTATTATGACAACCTTCGCATCTAAAATTGCATCCTTGTAGAAACAAAACGCCTCTTATTCCTGGTCCATCTACCAATGAAGTTCTTATATTTACAGAATTAACAAATATATTCATAAAATTAATACCTCATGTTTTTAATTAATTATACTCTTTATTTGTAAAAGCTCAATATTAAAATATAAAGCCACCCGTTAGGATGGCTCTACATTAATAATACAATAGGAGAAAAAATATGAAAAAAATTATTTATTATCTTAATTTATTTAACCGC
>CAKVCJ010000140.1 GCA_934725655.1 uncultured Brachyspira sp. | reverse complement strand
AATCCCCCGAAATAAAATTAAATACAGGTTTTGTTACATTAGAGAGATTTGTTGCTATAAATGAATATGATGACGGGAGTTTTTCAAGAGAATATAATTGCGACATCATTAACAGAAAAGGTTCTGATGCTGTTATAATAGTTCCATATGCTTATATAGACAATCAAATGCATGTGCTTATGATTAAAAATTTCAGGCCTGTTGTTTACTATAAAGAAAAAGTATTAAATAATAAAAGTGCTGATGAAATAGATGAAAATATTATGTCATTTTTGGAGTTTCCTGCTGGAATGCTTGAAGAAGATGAGCTTAATATGAAAGACAGTAATATGGGCATAAGGAAATGTGCCCAAAGGGAATTAGAAGAAGAAACAGGCTACAGTGTTAATATAAAAAATATTAAAGTATTAGGTCATCAATATTACAGCTCTTCTGGGATTATTACAGAGAGAATCAATATTGCTACATGCGATATAACAGGATTGAAACCTAAAAAAGTAAAAACTGATGGTTCTGTTATGGAAGAAAATATTGATTCATTGTTTGTAGAATTTAATGAGGCTATAAAATGGTGCAAAGAGGGCATAATAAAAAATGCAGGTACAGAGATAGGATTAAATAGACTTTATTTTTCAATACTATACGAACAGCAAAAAAAACATACTGATATCTTGCAAAAAAGATTAGTTTCTCTATTTAATGAAATAAGTTCTTTGAAAAAGAATGTTAATTATTATAATAAGCTTATAAGAGAGTTTAAGGCAACTATTACTCATGAGCTTAGACATCCATTTACAGAGATAATGGGTTATATTAACTTATTAAAAGGAAAAACAGTTAATGAAAAAGTAAAAGAAGAGGCTATTAATGTTATATCAAGAAGTATAAAAAAATTATATGACAATAATAATAATTTAATACAAATTGCTATTAAAGATGATGAGAGCTATAGTTATACTTCTGAATTTAATGTTGAAGATGAATTAAACTCTATAATAGAAGGATATAAAATTTTATACCCCAAAGACATAAAAACAGAAATAAATATAGAAGAGAATTGTAAGATTTTAATAGGATATAAAGAAAGATTTAGATTAATAATGGAAGGTATAGTTTCTAATGCATTTAAATTTACAAAGTCCGGCACAATATCTATAAATGTTAGAATGCTTGATCCTATTGAAACTAAAGTTATAGACTTATCGCCAGACTTATTTAATTATCATTCTATGCAAAACATTATGCCGAATGAAATAGAAATTACAGTAAAAGATACAGGCAAAGGAATAAAGCAAAGCAAATTAAAGAAAATCTTCATACCATTCTATCAAAGCGACTCAAGATTTGAAAGGGAATACGGCGGCATAGGAATAGGTTTATCTGTAGTTAAAGACCTTCTTGATACTATGCAAGGTGCAATCAATATAGACAGCTCCGAAGGTGCCGGTACAATAGTAAAATTAAGAATACCTTTTGGAGTTGTAAATACTTCCAAAAATTAAGTTTATTCCATATAAGCCATATAAGCTGATAATACTGTTATGCTATCTTCTTCGCTGCTTTGATTTTCTTCAGCATAATCAAAGTATGTAGATAAAAGTGCATAATCACTGTAAACATCGTCGCTGTAGATATTCTCTTCTTCTAAAACAGTTGTTGAAGCTGTTATTTGAGAATCTATAGAATTATTATTGTTATTAATAACTATTCCTACTCCAACGAATATTAAAAGCATGGCTGCTATAGAAGCAATATATGGTACAAATTTAAATTTCTTTTTGGTATTGTTTACTTCTATAGGCATCTTCCCAGTTAAAATAGATGACATAGCAAAAATTTCTTCTTTAAACTTTCTGCATTCAGCACATTCATGCAAATGTTTTTCCATTTCTGCTATTTCTTCATCATTTAAATCATTATCTTTATATCTGCTGACAAGCATTTCGTAATACTCATGTGTGTTGTTCATAAAGTTACCCCCATTTTTTTTATTATTTCTAATAATTTCTTTCTTGCCCTAAATATCCTTGTTCTTACGGTATTAACAGGCAAGTCCAATTTCTCAGATATCTCAGTATAAGAATAATTCTCATATTCTGCCATCATAAGAGGTATTCTAAAATCATCTTCGAGCTTAGATAAACTCTCAGCTATGATGATTTTATTTATACTATCATTATCATGAGCATCTTGCATCTGAGCATTTCTATATTCTTTAAGTCTGTATCTTTTCTCTCTCTCTCTCTCTCTTATATGGTCAACAGCCCTATTAAAAGAAACCCTATAAAGCCAAGTATAAATTTTAGATCTCCCCTCAAAACTTTCTCTCTTTATGTAAAAGCTAACAAAAACATCCTGTACAATCTCTTCTGCCTCATCATAATTAGATATAAGAGAATATACTAAATTAATTAAAGGTTTTTTATAAGCCTCCATAAGCTCTTTGAAAGCAGCTTCATCTCCCTTTTTAAAGGCTTCTAAAAAATTATTTTCATCAAACGCCATCTCTACACCACTCATAAAAAATAATTACCTCATTTTGCAATTGTGAAGCTGAGATCTTTGCTGAGGTGTTAATACATTTATTATATCTAAATCCCGAACCATTTTCAAATAATCTCTCTCCGCCTCATAATCTTTTTTAGATTTAATAAGATTTTTTAGCATATTTCTGTCTGGATTATCCTTAATTAGTTCTTCTCTTATATTATAGTCTATTTTTTCTATTTCCAACCTAATACTCTCTTCTTCTTTAACAAATTTAATAGCTATATCATAAACTTTTTTTGTTTGCTCTTCAGTTAATACGATACCTGCCATTTGTAAAAAACGCAATGCATCAGGCCCTAATTTATCAGCCCCCCTATGCATCCCTCTGCCTCTCATCATTCCTCTCCCATGACCAGGAGCAGGAGGCTGAGCAATAAGGAGTGATGAAAATAATAATATAAATAATAATGTAAAGCTTCTTTTCATGTACTAACTAAACCTCTTTAATCAAATATATCTCTTTTTATTACAAAATATTAGACGAATATATATCGAAAAAAGTTCCCAATTTTTATATGTATTTTATATTATTTTAGGTTATTTACAAAATATTTTAATTAAAATTACATAAAAAACCTATTTCAATAAATACTATTTTTATATATAATAAATATGTAATTAAAATATTAGGGTTATCATATATGTATAAAATACTCTTCTTTGATAATAATAATAAAATCATAAATATATCTCATAATTCAAAAGAAAGTAATAAGAATATATTATATAAATTAGTAAAACATATTAGAGAAAGATGTAATAATAAATCTGATATTTCTGAAGAAAATGATAAAATAATAATATCCAATGATGCTTTTCAATATGAATTATTTTTTGACAAAGAAAATAATATAAATATTAAAATAATTAATCATCAAAACAAATTAGCTTTTAATAATATTATATATTTAGAAAGTGAATTTTATGATTATATAAATAATATTAATATTATAGAAGCAAAAAATAAATTAAAAAAAATTAACGAGTCAATTAAAGACAATATGTGGTTAGATTTTATGATTAACGATTATAAAACAGATTTGCATATAGTTGGCAGTAATGATTTATCTTGTTACCATGATATAGAGATAATATTTAAAAATGTAATACATATAGAATGTGATACACATTTTAATGCCTGCCCTTCAGAGTATGATGTTTTTAGGGCAGATGAAAATTATAATGATTCAAATATAAAAATAAATATACATACAGATAATAAAACATTTTATATAATATGCGAAGATATAGATTTTAATAATAAAACGGTAAGATATGATTATAATTATAATTCTCTATATTCTCTTGATAAAGAAAATATAATAAAAAAATATGTCTTAATAAAAGAGAATGATAAGTGGTATCAAGAAAAAGAAAACTCGCATAAAGCTTTAATTTTTACAGATAAGTTTTTTAATACTAATGATACTATTGGAATAATATTTAGAATATATAAATTATGTTTTGCCAAAGTAAAATATTTTAGAACATTTTATTATAAGTTTGAGTATTATAAATATGATTATAAAAAGGGATTTATTGAGACAGAGTTATGGGATGTGGAGTTTTTCAAGCATATAGATTCTGGGCTTATGATAGATTTAAGATATTTGCAGTCTATAACTGTTTATGAAGATTTTGTGAGTTTATGTAAGGAGCTTGATGATTATTCAAAAGAATAAAAAAGTGTAATGATTTAAATATTATATAGTTTTAATGCAATTTTAAAATTTTATTATATTCTTTTTGTTTTATTTGTTATATTAGGTATTATGCTGATATATTTTAAATGGTTATATAATATAGCTTAAAAATTATTATTTATATATCTAAAGAACTATGTTATTTTTATATATATTTTATCAACTTTTTCCAGCCTTCGCACCCATACCTAAAGGTACTTCCTTCGGTCGCTTTGCGGGCTTCGCCAAAGTTTTTTACCCTTCGGGCACGCTTCGCGAAAGTGCAAGTTTTTAGCTTTATATTTAGATAATATATAAACAATATATTGTATTTTGATATATATAAGTAATACTTTATTAAAATGCAGTCTTTTTGCTTCTTTGGGTCACGCCGCCGGCACTCCCCTTGGTCGCAAAAGAAGTGGGGGTGTGTACCCTCTGGGCACGCTTCGCAGGGGGCAAAGCCACCACAAACAAAAAACTTAAAATAGATTTTTTGACAAAGTTAAAAATTTTCAGTATAATTAAATCATCAGTTAAATTACTTTTAATTTTTTGGAGTTTTCTTTTGAGATTAGAATTAATGTTGGGTGTAAGATACCTAAAAGCTAAAAAGAAGTTTTCATTTGTTTCTATAATTACAGTGATATGCATACTCGGAATACTTGTGGGTGATATGGTAATGATTACGGTTTTGTCTGTTATGAACGGCTTTCAAGATGATATAAGAGATAAAATACTTGGAATGAGGGCTCATATAAATATCAGTGCCTATGGGGACCAGCCGCTTTTAAACTATGAGTATGTTGTAGATAATATTAAAGACAATAAAGAGATAACAAGTATTTATCCTTATATAGTTTTGCCTTCAATAATGCGTACATATACTTTTACAACGCTTATTACAGTTCGTTCATTTGAAGATGATATATTTACAAAAGATAGGGATTTTATTAAATACTTTAAGTTTATTGAGGGAGACAATAAAAATTTAGGAACTAATGACGCTTTAATAGGCTCTGAGATGGCAGACGATTATGCTTTATCTGTAGGGGACACTATTGATATAGTTTCTGCTTCTGGAAGTTTTGAAAAAGGCTTTAGGCCCCAAAAGACAACTTTTACAATAAAGGGAATATACAAAACAGGTTATTATGAATATGACAGTAAAATGGTGATAGTGCCTCTAAAAACAGGGCAGTCAATGCTTGGATATGAAGGCGGAGTAACAGGAGTAGCCGTAAAAATAAATAATTTCTTTAATGCCGATAAGGTTGCAAAAGATATAGATTTATCATTAAAGCAATTTTATAATGTTATGCCTTGGATGCTTTTTGACAGGAATTTTTTTCAGGCACTTCATACAGAAAAGCTTATGCTTGGTTTAATATTATCTTTTATTATATTGATAGCAGCATTAA
>CAKVCJ010000139.1 GCA_934725655.1 uncultured Brachyspira sp. | reverse complement strand
TAGATGATTTAATAGTAAAAATGCAAAATATACTTAATGTTACAAGTATAGTTATTACGCATGATATGACTAGTGTATTTAGAATGGCTGACAGAGTTGTTATGCTTCATAAGGGGCAGATTATAGAGGGAGGCGACCCTGATCATTTAAAAGAAATAGAAAACCCTCATTTGAGATTCTTTTTTATGAGCAGTATAGCAAAAAAAGGTGAAGATATAGAAAGTATCAGACCAAAAGATTAATTTATAAGGAAGTTTTATGAAAAACAAGGTAAAATTAGGAATATTTTTTATAGTTACTTTAGTACTCTTAATTGGAGCTATCACTGTGTTTGGTAAGTTTAAACTAAAGGGTAATGGATATAGAATATATGTAGATTATGTATTTATTGGCGATTTGCTTGTAAATGGTAAAGTATCATATAGAGGCGGCGGAATTAATATTGGATTTATAGAAGATATCAGCATTAATCCGGATGGAACTATAAGGGTGACTTTATTTATTACTGATAAAAAAGTTATATTGCCTGAAGGAACAAGATTTACTATACAAACAGTAGGTTTAGGACTTGGTGAAAAATACATTATGGCAACGCCTCCTACAATTACTACTTCTGGACTTAAATCTATAGCACCAGAAACTGTTGTGCAAGGAGTAGAGCCTTTTAGTTTGGAAAGCACATTAGGCTCTATAGGAGATATAGGTAAAGATTTAAACTTTGAACAGTTCTCTGGAATATTAACTAACTTATCTAAAACTATTATGAGCATAACTGAGATTATAGGTACTAATGAAAAAACTATTACAGATGTAATATCAAATTTTAATGAAAGTTTAATACATATTAATTCTATTACAAAAGATTTATCTAGTATAATTAATGATGTAGAAAATGGTAAAGGTACAGCAGGAATCATAATGAAAGACACAAATATGCAGACAAATGTAGCTGCTATTATTGATAATATGAGAATATTTAGTGAGAAATTAAAGGATAATCCTTCTGCATTATTATTTAGAGAGACGAGAACTAATAGATAATATAATTTTTTTAAGGAGTATCTAATCATGCCTATATTTAAAAAATTAAGCGATGAAAAAAGAGAAGAGATAAGAGAAAAGAAAGAAATAGAAACACAAATAAATAAAATATCAAAATCGAGTTTAAATAGATGTATCAAAGATGCTGAGTATATTGCTATTAAAGCAGGAAAATATTCTCTTAAATTTTTTTCTTCTCCAAAGATGATATCGCATAAAGGAAAAACAGATTTATTTACAGAGATTGATGTAAAAAACGAAAAAACAATAAGAGAATATTTAATGAAAAAATACCCCAAATTTGGTTTTTATGGAGAGGAGTCTGGAAGAACTGATAATGATAAAGATTTTAATTGGATAGTAGATCCTATAGACGGAACTACAAATTTCATACATGGCTATCCATTTTACTGCGTATCTATTGGGCTTGCCTATAAAAATATTCCAATATTAGGAGTTATTTATAATCCTATAACAGATACTGTATATAAGGCACATATTAAATCAAAGGCATATAAAAACAAAAAAGTAATTAATGTAAGCAGCAACAATAAACTAATAGATTCTTTAATAATTACAGGTTTTTATTATAACACTAGCACCGATGATGATTTTTTAAATAATAGAATGATAGATTTTGCTAATATGGTAAAAAGAAGTTTAGCAGTTAGAAGAGACGGTTCTGCGGCATTGGATATATGTATGGTAGCTGAGGGTATTGCCGATGGTTTTTTTGAATATGGATTATCGCCTTGGGATATATGTGCAGGTACTGTCATTTTGAAGCAGGCTGGCGGCATGGTTACAAATATTAATATGAAAGAATATGATATATTTTCAAAGAAACAATATATTGCAAGTAATAAAAAAATTCATAAAGAAATGATAAAAGTACTTGAATAAGTTTTCAATAGATATAAAATATATATCGATATTTTTAATTTTTTTTGTTTAAAGGAAAAATTTATGATAGAAGGAAAAAAAGGAAAGGTAATTCAAGTAGTAGGTTCAACATTAGACGCCGAATTTGAAGAAGGACATCTTCCTGCTATATTAAATGCACTTTATATAGATAAAGAAGTAGAAGGAATAAAAAGACATATAGTTTGTGAAGTTCAGCAACATTTGGGAAGCGGAAGAGTAAGAGCTATAGCATTAGAATCTACTGATGGTATATCGAGAGGAGATGATATAATAGACACAGGCAATCATATAATGGTTCCTGTTGGTAATGAAACTATAGGAAGAATATTTAATGTATTAGGTCAGACAGTTGATAAAGGAGAACCAATAAATGCTAAAGAATACCGTTCAATACATGCTAATCCTCCTAAGTTTGATGCATTAGAGCCGAAATTAGAGATATTCGAAACTGGTATTAAGGTAATAGATTTGCTTGCTCCATATATTAAAGGCGGTAAAACTGGACTTTTTGGAGGTGCTGGAGTTGGTAAGACTGTTCTTATAATGGAGCTAATACATAATATTGCGAGCGAGCATGGAGGATATTCTGTATTCGCTGGTGTTGGAGAGAGAACAAGAGAAGGTAACGACTTATGGTCAGAGATGAAAGAGTCTGGGGTTATTAATAAAACTTGTCTCGTTTATGGTCAGATGAATGAGCCTCCTGGAGCAAGACTTAGAGTAGCTTTAACTGCTCTTACTATGGCTGAATATTTTAGAGATTCTGCTAATTTGGATGTGCTTTTATTTATAGATAATATATTTAGATTTACTCAAGCTGGAAGTGAGGTTTCTGCATTGCTTGGCCGTATGCCTTCAGCAGTTGGTTATCAGCCTACCCTCGCAACAGAAATGGGTGCTTTACAAGAGAGAATCACTTCTACTAAACATGGTTCTATTACTTCAATACAGGCAGTATATGTACCTGCAGATGACTTAACAGACCCTGCACCTGCTACAGCTTTCACCCACCTCGATGCAACAACTGTATTATCAAGAGAAGTGAGCGAAAAAGGTATTTATCCTGCAGTAGACCCTCTTGCTTCAACAAGCAGAATATTAGACCCTATAGTATTAGGCAAGGAGCATTATGAAGTAGCAAGAAAAGTTCAGCATATATTACAAAGATATAAAGATTTACAAGATATTATTGCAATATTAGGAGCAGATGAACTTTCTGAAGATGATAAATTAATAGTATCCCGTGCTAGAAAAATAGAACAATTCTTAAGTCAGCCTTTCTTTGTGGCAGAACAGTTTACAGGACTTCAGGGAAGATATGTTAAATTAGAAGACACTATTAGAAGTTTTAAAGGAATTTGTAATGGTGATTATGATGATTTACCAGATCAAGCATTTAGATTGGTAGGCTCTATAGAAGAAGCTATTGCTAAAGCTAAAACTATAAATGCTTAAATATTAATACACCCTTACCGATAATTAAAATAATAATAATACTTTAGGTTGATGTATGCTATTAAATAAAAAAGAAAATTCGAGAAAAAATAAATTAAAGTTCTATATCCCTATACATTTCTTAATAGTTGCTGTAATATCGGTTGAATTATACACTATATTATTAAGAACTATATATCAACAAAGCAGTTCTTTAAGGGGATATGTATATTTCTTTATTGTATTAATAGCATTATTTATTGCTACTAGCTTATTTCTTGATTGTGTAAAAGCTGAAAGAAAAAGCTCTATTATGCTTGGAAGGCTGTATGTTATAAAAACGGGTATTGCTGTTGTATTGGTTGCTATAGTCTCATATACTATCTATTTAATAGAAGGAAGTATTAGCGTCTTTGAGATTCTTAATATAAGGCTTATAATGGTAATATTCCTCATAACCTTCTCTATGGGACTTGCTTCCATTTCTTTTAACTTTCTTGTTGGGCCTTTATATAGAAAAACAGGCTCTAAAGAATATTATTTGCCTATGGGATATAGTTTAGTGCCTATATTAATATCGGTAGTTATATTTATAATCACTTTGGTTAATGGTATGCATTATAGGGCTGAATCTTATCTCTACGATGCATCTAATGCCTCTTTAAAAAGAGAATATGCTAATGATTTTATTAATGAATTCTCAAGAAGAATAGACAAATACATCAATGCCACTACAGCTCTGTCATATTATATAAATAATTACCCAAGAAATAATAATAATTTTAATGATAATATTAATATTATTAACAATTACATAAAAAAGCAATATGCTAATGATCCTGATATAATCTCTTTTGCTATATATTTTTCAGACTTGCAAAAAACTGGCATCAATATTGATGATGATGATGCAAGAAACATATATGTGGATTTTGGATATAAAGATAACAATATGACAAGAGTATATACAAATTATACTCCTAACATAGAAAGAGCTAAATTAAGCTTATTAACCAGTGAAACTAATTATTATGTTAATTTTATAAAATATAATGACACATTTTATATTTATAATCCTATTATTTATAATAATAATAATATAGGTTTTATATTATTAGAATTAAGCACTGTAGTTTATAATGATTTACTTAATAACAATTTGTATAAAGACAATCTAAATATTTTCATTACAGATAAAGACTATAATATTAATATTTCTAATAATCCTAATGAAATACAAAACATGCAAAATATATTGGCTAATGTTGCAAATTCAATACAAATTAGGGAAGAGCAAAATAACAGCAGTATAAATAGTGTTGTCAATGCTAAAATATTTTATAATGAAACATTAAATTTACTATTTGTAAAATACCAATTATTTAATGATATTTACGTAATAAATAGTTGGAGTTATAAGCCTGCATATCAAACAGATACCGCCTTTAAAGAAGTATTGTCTCTTGCTAATTTATTTATATATTTAGGATTATTTATATTTTTGATTTCAATAGTATTATTAATATACAACTTAAGAAGAACTTTAGTTGCAGCAAAAAATGTTTCTGAATCATTAAGTGAAGGTTCTGGTGATTTAACAATTAGACTTCCTATAGTTAATAACAATGAAACAGGAGAATTGGTATATTCATTTAACAAGTTTTTGGATAAAATGCAAAACATCATTGTAACAATCAAAAACAATGCCTACACCATGACTGGAAACATACAAAACATGAGAGCTTCTATTAGTATGAGTATTAGTGATTTTAATACTATATATAAAGAATTTGAAAAAGAATTTGAAAACTCATCAAAAATATCAGAATCTTCTTCCAATGCAGCAAGAGTAAGTTTTATGCAGAGGACTAAGTTTAATTCGGTTAATGAAACTATACAATTATTATTGGATAATATTAATGACATTACAGAAAAAATAAAATCACAATCTGATGCTATATCTAAAACAAGCACATCCGTTCAGCAAATGATAGCAAATATTGTTACAGTGAGCCAAGGAGCAAATAAAGCCAATACTTATGCAAAAGTATTATATACAGAAGCACAAGACGGAAGCAATATAGGAGAATCTGTTACAGAATCCATTCAAAGTATTAAAGAATACTCAAAACAAATTACAAACATCACGCAAGTTATACATAACATAGCAGAACAAACCAACCTACTTGCAATGAACGCTGCTATTGAGGCTGCTCATGCGGGCGAGCACGGCAGAGGTTTTACAGTTGTTGCTGATAAAATTAGAAAATTGGCTGAAGATACCGATGAAAACTCTAAAATAATTGATG
>CAKVCJ010000138.1 GCA_934725655.1 uncultured Brachyspira sp. | reverse complement strand
TTTAAATTATGATACGCCTATGATATACTTTAAGAAATTAAGGAATTCCTAACTGCAATATGTTTGGCTCCCGTGCAAAGAATTATTTTTCAATTATAGCTGATAGGGAGATATTATTTTTTTAATTTATGTTTTTGTAGGTTGTAATTTTTATTAATATAAATTATTATTAGCACTTGATTATATAAGGGATTAATTTTTTATGAATAAGATTTTACTTCAGATAAAAGAAAAAAAGATATATTTTTTAATATCTATATTAATATTTATAGCGGATACAGTTTCAAAATATTTTGTTGATAAGTATTTACAGGAGATTGGGTATAAAAAAATTATTGGGGATATATTGGTATTTATATATACAAGAAATTATGGTGTTTCTTTTGGTTTTCTTAATAATGTACCTGAGGTTATAAAGCATATTATACCTGAGTTTTTAAAGGTTGTTGTATTTTTAGCAATGATTGTTGTGTTTTATATAATAACTATAATAGATAAAAAAAAGCAGAAAATATCTATTATTGGTTTTAGTATGGTTTTAGGCGGAGCTATGGGTAATTTATTAGATAGGATTATGAGGGGATTTGTAACTGATTTTATTAATATGGGATTTAATTTAAATATTAGATTCCCTTGGAATTATAATATTGCTGATGCTGCCATTACAATAGGAATTGTAGTTATAGCTGTGGGAGTATTTTTCTTTAAAGAAGATTTTGATAGTAGTTTTAAAAAAGCAAAAAAAGAAAATAAATAGTAAAATATTAAAATAATAATAGATGTATAAATTTTTTATAGAAGAAAAAGATTTAAATAAGAGATTAGATATATTTGTAAGTGAAAAATTAAATATAAGCAGATCTCAAGTAAAAAATTATTTATCTTGTATATTAGTCAATAATAATATAAAAAAACTTTCATACTCTCTAAAGCTTAATGATGTTGTAGAGATAAACATAAAAACAGATGATAACAAAAAAGAAGATGAAGATATATTAGCAGAGAATATTGATTTGGATATTTTGTATGAAGATGAATATTTATTGGTTGTAAATAAGCCTTGTAATATGAGTGTTCATTGTTCTTCTTCTGAGAAGCATGGCACTTTAGTTAATGCTTTGCTTTATCATATAAAAGATTTTAATTTTGTTGGAGATAAGAGCAGGGCGGGTATTATACATAGATTGGATAAAGATACTTCTGGTATAATGATAGTTGGAAAGAATGCTGATATAGTTTCAGCTATTCAGGAACAATTTAAAAACAGAACAATAAAAAAGGTTTATCATGCTATAGTTGTGGGTGTATTGAGAGAGAATTTTTATGAGATTAATTTGCCTATAGGAAGGCATAGTGTTTATAGGAAGAAAATGACGGTTCGTGAAGATGGCAAGAAGGCTTTAAGTTATATAAAAGTATTAAATAGATTTAAAAAGCATAGTTTAATAGAAGTTAATATTAAGACAGGACGCACTCATCAAATAAGGGTTCATTGTTCGTATAAAGGTTTTCCTGTAGCTGGTGATAAGATTTATTCTAAAAGCTATGCGAACTATAGTAATTTAATGCTTATAGCAAAAGAGATAGAGTTTAAACATCCTATTAATGGTGAGATTATGAGATTTGAAGTTGATTATACAGATTATTTTAATGATTTTTTGATTTCAGAAGAAATTTAAAAAATAAGCCAATTGTAAATTAACAATTGGCTTATGTTAGTTTTTCAAACATATACATCCAAATTCTTTCCTAAATTATAATTTACTATAACCGAAGTACCTTGTCCAGAGACGAATTCATTGATTCTGCTTATAGAATCAGATAAATTATAAACATTAAGTCCTGCACTATACATATGTCCAGTTAATGGAAACATTTTAGATGAGTAAATAGAATTGATAGATACATTCATTTTTAACCTCCAAATGTTTTATATGTATATTATCGGATTTAAATTATTATTATTTTATAATTGATGTAAAATAATTAAAAAAATTAGTAATTTTTTTGTAAATAATTTTTTGTTGTTTTAATATATTTTTATATTATTTCTTTTGTATTTTTTATAGATATATCAATTGTTTTTGAAAGGTTTTTTATTTAATTATTAAAAACTTGATTTAACAAATAAAATTTATATACTAAAATTATAGAATATTAATTAAATTAAGGAGTTTTTTATTATGAAAAAAATATCCATTATAAGTTCTATGCTTATAATAGCAACAATTTTCATGGTATCTTGTGGCGGCGGCGGCACTAAAGATAATGCAGCAACTACAGATGGTCCACTAATTGGAGTTACAATTTATCGTTATGATGATAACTTCATGTCTTTCTACAGAAGAAATATTGAAAGCAAAATAGCAGGTAAAGCAAATTTAATAATTAATGACTCACAAAATAACCAAGCTCAGCAAAATGACCAAGTAGATGTTATGATTAATAAAGATGTTAAAGCTTTGGCAATTAACTTAGTTGACCCTCAAGCAGCTCAAACTATTATAGACAAAGCTAAAGCTAAAAATATACCAGTAGTATTTTTTAACAAACAGCCTAGTGCAGAGGCTATGGCTAGCTATAATAAAACTTGGTATGTAGGTACTACCCCAGAAGAATCTGGCGATATGCAAGGAAAAATAGTAGTAGATACTTGGAAAGCAGATCCTACTTTAGATAAAAACGGCGACGGCGTTATACAGTATGTATTAATTAAAGGCGAACCAGGCCATCCAGATGCAGAAGCAAGAACTTCTCATGTAACTATGTATATTACTAATAATGGACTTAAAGTAGAAAAATTAGAAGAATTAAATGCTAACTGGGATACAGCTAGAGCTAAAGATATAGTTGATGCTTGGATACAAAAATATGGCGATAAAATAGAGTTTATTTTTGCTAACAACGATGCTATGGCTTTAGGTGCTTTACAATCTATACAAGCTTTAGGATATAACACAGGCGACAAAGCTAAATATATCCCTATAGTAGGTGTAGATGCTATTCCTGATATGTTGAATGAAATCAAAAAAGGAACAGTATTAGGCTCAGTACTTAATGACCCAGTTGGACAATCACAAGCTCTTGTAGATTTAACATTAAATGTTGCTGCTGGTAAAGATCCAGTAGAAGGTACTACTTGGACTTTAGATGAAGTAAAAGCAGTACGCGTTCCTTATGTTCCTATAACTGCAGATAATATTACTATTGCTGAAGAAGCTTATAAGTAATAATCATTATTTATGAATGGGGATATTATTTTTTAATAATGTCCCCAATTTCATATTTTTAATTTCGTAGTATATCGTATTTTTTAAGTGTAATTTTAAGGATTTTATTTTTATGGAAGAGAGAAAAGTAATTCTTGAGATGAGGGGAATATCAAAATACTTTCCTGGCGTTCAGGCTTTAGATAAGGCTGAGCTTATTGTAAGAGAGGGAAGTGTTGTTGCTCTTATGGGAGAGAATGGTGCTGGAAAATCAACTCTTATGAAATGTTTATTTGGTATTTACCATAAGGATGAAGGAACAATATTATTAGACGGAAATGAAGTTAATTTTACTTCTCCGAAACAGGCTTTAAATAATGGTGTAGCAATGGTGCATCAGGAGCTTAATCAAGTTAGACAAAGAAACATACAAGATAATATTTGGCTTGGTAAATATCCTACTAAGTTTGGATTTGTAGACGAGAAAAAAATGTATGATGATACTAAGGCTATTTTTGATGATTTGGAGATACCTTTAGATCCTCGAACTAAAGTATCTACATTATCAGTATCTGAAATGCAAATGGTTGAGATTGCTAAGGCTGTATCATACAATTCTAAGATACTTGTTTTAGATGAGCCTACTAGTTCGCTTACAGAAAAGGAAGTTGCTAAATTATTTAAAATAATAAGAAAACTTCAAAGCCGCGGGGTGGGTATGATATATATTTCTCACAAAATGGAAGAGATATTACAGATTTCTGATGAAGTTACTATAATGCGTGACGGTAAATTTGTTTCCACTACTCCTGCTAAAGAATTGACAACCGACCTTATTATTAAACAGATGGTAGGCCGTGATTTGACTAATAGATTCCCTCCTAAAACTAATAAACCTGCTGAAGGAATTTTAGAGATTAAAAATTTTACTGCATTCTATCAGCCTTCTCTTACTGATATTAATTTCAGTGTGAGAAAAGGGGAGATTTTTGGTATAGCAGGGCTTGTTGGTGCTAAAAGAACTGAAGTGCTTGAAAGTATATTTGGTATGCGTACTTTATCAAGCGGAAGTATTATTAAAAATGATAAAGATATTAAAAATAATACAACAAGAAAAGCTATTAAACATGGATTTGCTTTAGTAACAGAAGAGAGAAGACAGACTGGTATATTTGGTATGCTTTCTATTAATTTTAATTCTATAATAGCTAATATAGATAATTATAAAGGTAATTTTGGATTTTTGAATAATAAAAAGATGAGAGAGGATACTAAATGGGTAATAGACAGTATGCAGGTAAAGACTCCTTCAGAGAAAACAGCCATACAAACATTATCTGGCGGTAATCAGCAGAAGGTAATATTAGGCAGATGGCTTTTGAGTGCTCCGGATATTCTTATGCTTGATGAGCCTACGAGGGGTATTGATGTAGGGGCGAAATATGATATATATAAACTTATAATAGAAGGGTTGCGGGTATAGTTGATACGGCTAATACTAATCAAGAAGAAATAATGGCATTATCTGCCAAATATTTATAATTTATTAATAAAGGAATAATATATGTCAGACAAAAATTCTACTATAAACAAAATTTCTAAATTCATACTGAATAATGCCATATTTGCAGCACTTTTACTTATACTTATTGGTATTATTATTAAAGAACCATCTTTCTTTAGACTTAGCAACTTTGTAAACATTTTTGCTCAGGCTTCCACTCGTATGATTATTGCTGTTGGTATTGGTACTTTATTAGTAACTCAAGGTAATGACCTTGGTGCTGGTAGGGCTGTTGGTCTTGCTGCGGTTGTTAGTGCTTCTTTGTTGCAATCTATGAGCAATCCTACAAGAATGTATCCTGATTTGCCTTTACTTCCTGTGATAGTGCCTATACTATTAGTAATGGTTATACTTATGGTATTTGGTTTTATAAATGGATTCATTATTTCTAAACTTTATGTAACTCCATTTATTGCCACTTTAGGTATGCAGCTTATACTTTATGGTGTTACTAGTACTTATTTTGACAGACCTCCTTATGGTGCTCAGCCTATTGGCGGACTTGACCCTCGCTTTACTAATCTTGCTCAAGGCGGCATAAAAATAGGCGGACTTACAATATCATACTTAATAATATTTGCTGTGATTATTACTTTTATTATGTGGGTAATTTGGAATAAAACTAAGCTCGGAAAAAACATATTTGCTGTTGGAGGCAACCCTGAAGCTGCTGCTGTAAGCGGTGTAAACATTCCTCTTACTCTTATGATAGTTTATACTATGGCTGGTGCTTTATATGGTATTGCTGGTTCTTTAGAGGTGGCTCGTGTTGGTTCTGCTACAAACAACTTAGGTAATGGTTATGAACTTGATGCTATTGCTGCTTGTGTTGTTGGAGGAGTTTCTTTCTCTGGAGGTATTGGTTCTATATTGGGAATTGTTTCTGGAGTTTTGATATTCCAAGTTATTAACTACGGTATGACTTTCGTTGGTATTTCACCTTATATGCAATACATTATTAAAGG
>CAKVCJ010000137.1 GCA_934725655.1 uncultured Brachyspira sp. | reverse complement strand
GGCTCATATCATCAACTTTTTTATCTAAATAACTTATATTATTAATCTTAGTATCTTCAAAAAATAAATCAGCATACTCGCCCCCATTTTTTAAAGCCTCTTCCAAAACACTATGCAAAAAATTGCTGTCAAACTGAAAATATTTCATTTTTTTAGCTCTCCTTAGTTTTTTTAATTGGTATTTTTTTAGATAAAAAGTCATTGGGTTTATTATGTTTTCCCTTAGCAAATAAATCTATAAGATATTTATTTATATATAATTTCTCTTTTTTTATTTTTAATTCAAAAAATAATTCTTCGTTTTTTAGTTTTGATAATAATCTTGCTGCTTTATCTCTTTTCCATTTAAATAATGTCATTAAATCTATTATCTTCATATATGGTGTCATAAAAATTATAAAAAATGATTTTGTTTTTAATATGCTTTTAAATTTTTTATCTTTATCTAATTTGCTTTTTAATATATTTAAATTATCATATACGAAGTTGATAGTTTCCATACCGTACAAACAAATATCTCTCAAAAATTTTAAATATACTATAACAGATTCATGATTAAAATGTTCAACCATATTAATTTGAAAAAAAGCATCTGGATATAATATTGGATTATCCAACAATTTTATTCTCTTAGAGTATAGATTAAATATTATTTTAAATATATTTATACAATTTTCGTAATCTTTCAAATATTTATATGATATTCTTTGAAATACAAGCAGCTTTAATATAGGGTCCAAATCTAAATTATCTAAATAATCAATATCTTTATTATAATCTTCTGTTATATATACTTCTTTGCCTTCTATAGAGCTCACTATTTCTGATAAAACTTTATTATCATAATTTCTGTTTATGTATTTATTTATGAGATAAAAATCTGCATGTTTAGAATTATATTCTTTTATCATATTGTTTGATAAAGCTTCTACATTTTTATAGCTATAATTTTTATCTACTATAGAAGATAGTATGCTAAGTAAATATTCAGAGTTTTTTAAAGATACGCAGCATATTCTAAAATGCAAAAATACATTCCAAGTTTTAGCAAGTTCTTTTAAAATATTTATATTATCAAAAATTTCTATATTAAAGTTTTTATTCATAGCAGTATATTTTAACATAAAAAAATATTAAATCAATTTTTTATATACTATTTTAGTACTATAATTCTATATTTTTTATTGAAGTTTTTTATTAATTGTTTATAATTCTCTAACTTGAAATAAGGTTTTAGATTTATGAATAGAAAAATAACAATAGCAAATGTAGAGATTCCTTCAAGATTTTTTTTAGCGCCTATGGCGGGGTATACGGATTATGTATTTAGAAGACTTTCAAGAAGGTTTGGTGCGGGGCTTCTTGTTACAGAGTTGGTGAGTGCTGCTGCTTTAGCGAGAATGATAAAAAAGACTTATAGATATATGGAGCATAAGGAAGATGAATATCCTATATCTTTGCAAATATTTGGAAGTAAAGAAGATGATTTTAAGAAGGCAATAGAACTTACTGATTTATCTGGTTTTTCGTTTATAGATATTAATATGGGCTGCCCTACAAAAAAGGTGGTGCGAAATAATGGGGGGGCTGGACTTTTATCGGATATAGACAAAATGGTTTCTATACTCAATACTGTTAAAAGCGTTTCTCCTTTGCCTGTTAGTGTAAAGATAAGATTAGGCTTTCAGAGAGGCGAGGGGGGTGAGATAGAAAGGGCTTTAGCTTTAAAAGAGAATGGGGCAGTATTTCTTACTCTTCACGGCAGATATGCAAGCGACTTATATAGGGGAGTTGCTGATTGGGAGGCTATTGCTAAGGTAAAAGAAGCTTTGGGAGATAATTATATATTGATTGGAAATGGGGATATAAAAACAAAAGAAGATGCTAAAAAGGCTTTTGAAATATCAAAGGTTGACGGCATTATGGTTGGGAGGGCTGCTATTGGAAATCCTTGGGTGTTTAGAGAATTAAATACTATATTTGATGATAACTCTCAGTGCAATGATGACGACACTAAAAATTTAAAGGCTGTTTTAATAGAGCATATAAATGGCTGCTGTGAACTTTATGGGGAAATAAGCGGTATACATTTTATGCGTAAATTTATTATGAAATATCTTACTGGATTTAGAATGGATAAAAAAATTGAGTTTATGAAATGTGAAAATAAAAATGATTTGTTTAAGTTAATAGATGAAACTGTAAAAGATTAATTTTCTTTTCTTCTAAAAAATATTAAAGTTATAAACATGACTATAGGAAATATTACGGCAAAAAATATTCCGGCCTTTAATCCTACTTGTGTAATATTATTGTCTAAAAGAATATTGCTGAATATATTAATTATTTTGTTATTATTAGAAACAAGCCCTACAATACCAGGCCCAACCGCACATCCTACATCTCCAGCCAAAGCAAGCAGAGCAAACATAGCAGTTCCGCCTTTACTATAGTTTTTTGATGCCAAGCTAAACACAGAAGGCCACATTATAGCTACAGAAAGCCCAACTAAAGCACAACCTATTAATGATATTAAAGCATAAGGGCTAAACACTATTATAATATATCCAAAAAAACAAAATATAGAAGAAATAATAAGAGCCTTTTTTATATCAATTTTTTCAGCTTTAAGTCCGTAAATAAGCCTAACTATTCCCATACAAAAGGCAAACATACTCGCCCCAAATATATCCCCAAAACTTTTATTAACATTAAGCCCAAGCTCAGTAAATAATGATACCCACTGTGCAATGGTTTGTTCAGAAGCTCCGGCACATATCATAAGCAAAACAAAAATGAGAACTATTTTTACAGATAATAATTTTCTTATAGATACCGTGTTATCAGCATTTTTATTCTCTTCATGAGTAATCAAAGTATTTATAGGTACATTAGCAAATAAAAATATATTTATCAAAGGAACTATAGCCCAACAGAAAGATAAATATCTCCAATTTTCTATTTCAAATATATTAAAGTATATAGTTGAAAATATTACAACAGCCATAGAACCCCAGCAGTAAAAAGAATGAAGTATATTCATAGCTTTAGTTTTTTGTTTATCTGGAAGCGCTTCTACTATAGGGCTTATCAGAACTTCTATTAAACCTCCTCCTATAGCGTTAATAAAAAAACATATTAATACGGCAATATATGGATTAATAAAAAAAGGAAGTATGCCAAGGAGTATTAAACCTAAAACGGAAAATATATGTGCTAAAATTATTGGTATTCTATAGCCTATTTTATCGATAAACTTAATAGCTAAAAAATCAATTATCATCTGCATTGCAAAATTAAAAGAAGATAATAAACCTATTTGAGTAAGTGATATATTAAAATCTTTTTGAAATATTATAAAAATAAGAGGAGGAAAAATATTTATTATAGCCTGCGTTATATATCCATTATAACTTGCATATAATGTATGGGTATAATTTAATTTCATTATTAAGCCTATATGAATATTAGCAATTATTATACTATTTATAAATATAAAATTCAATTAAAAATTGATATTAAAAAGTATATACAACATTTTTTTATTGACTATTTTTTTATTTTTATTTATAGTAATTAGTATGAATAAAATAATAAATTCAAATCTGTTTTCCAAAGATTTTTATATAAAGCAAAAAGAAATATTTGTATCATTTTTGAAAAGAGCAGCAGATTTTACTCCAAGTGTTTTAGTGGGGCTTTTTATTCTTGTTATAACTGTGAGATTATATGGAAGAGAAAATTCTACCATTGGGGTGGTGAGTATATTTATATGTGCTTTAATGCGTCAAAGTTTTACACCATCAAATTATCCTCTTGTTGCTTTTAGAATACTTTTACTTGGTTTTTTGGCTACCATTGCAGAGCAGAATATTTTTTTAATAATAATACTTAATTTTGTAGTGCCTTTTTTAATAGTGTTTTTACTGTCCGATGATTTTGTGCCGAGGGGGTATTTTATATATGGATTTGCTTATGTGATATTTCAAGCTTATAATATACCAATAGAAAATATACATCTTAGAATGGAGTCTATTGCTTTTGCTTTAATTATTATATTTATATTTTTATCATTAAATAAAATAATCACTAAAAATAATAATAATATGGCTTCAAAATGTATTGGAATTATAAATAAAAAATTGCTGCTATTATGCGGTAAAAAATGCGATTTAAAAAAAGCAGATGATTTATTTTCTGCTATTAATTTATACACATCTTCTATATATACAGATTCATTAAAAAGCAACTCTATTATGAGTAATAAAAATATTAATGATTTTGAGTTTGTGCTCTTTTTAGAAGAAATCAATCAATTAATAGAAAAAGAATATAAAAATATTGATAATCTAATAGACAGTGATTTTGAATATTTTTCTAATTTATATAGGCTTTTAGATAATATTAGAGAGTTTTTAAAAAATGATATTACTAAAAAAGAAGATGAGTTTAATTCTATAATAAAGCAAATAAAAACTTTTAATGATAATTATAATCTTAGTGATGAGAATAAAAATTATGAGTGGCTTTATGTATTAAGGAAGCTTGATAATATACTGCATAATATATTTGAAAATAGGGCTGATGATTTAGAGATAGAAAAAGAGTTTTATTTGAAGTTTAGAATAATAAGAAAAGAGTTTAATATTAATAAATGCCATTTTAGATTTGCATTAAAGATGGGCATTATAATGTGCTTAACTTTTACAATTAGATATTTTTTGCCTGAAAAAATAGCAATAAGGGGCTATTGGCTTCCTATACTTTCTTATATAATGATGTATCCTTTTTATGAAGATGTTAAGGCTAATTTAAAAATTAATCTTATAGGAAATATAATAGGGGTTTTAATATTTGGGGCTGTATTTAGATATATGCCTTATTATATGATTATACCTTTTATAGGTTTATGCTTTGTATTGTCTTTGGCTTCTATAAATACTTTATTTAAAAAAATATACGGCACAATATCAGCATTAATATCTTCTTTTCCATATATGACTAAATTACTTTCTACATCATCGAGGGTAGGATTCATTATGATTGCTTTGTTTATAGTGTGGCTGTTTGACAATTTTATAATGAAAACTGAAAGCCATAAGGGTATGGTTGATAAAATTAGCGAGCTTATAGAAATAGATACTATGATAATTAATCAAATGAAGAGAGTTATTAACAATGAAGATACTTCAAGCTATTTGTATGAAATATTATTAAAAGCATATATGATAAAAAACAATATTATAATACATGAAAAAAATCAAACTAAATATAAAGGCACCCCTATTACAGATTCACTTATAGAAGCAAATAGAAAGTTTATAGTAGAAGCTGAGCAGTTAATATATTTGTTAAAAAAATACAATAGAAAAGAAGATAAAAATAATATGCTTATGTTTATAGAAAATATATCATTTATTTTAGAGAATATAGCAAAACTATTTAAAAATGAAATTGATGACTTTAATAGCAAGGATTTAAAAGAACCGATAAAAACTGATTCTTATATATTTTATAGGCTTCAAAATTGTTTTGATTCCATTAACTCTGTAAATGCATCTATAAAAGAGAATATGGATAATATATTTTAAATATACTGATAATCTTCTGTAAAATTAAATGTTGTTGAAACAATTATATCTTTAGTTTTTATATTATTTTGCATAGCTTCGTATATTATGTTGTATGAATTGCTTATATGAATTAAATTATTAAATGTTTCTTCTTTAAAAATTTTATTAGAAAATCCGTCTATTAATGCATCTTCTATATATTTGT
>CAKVCJ010000136.1 GCA_934725655.1 uncultured Brachyspira sp. | reverse complement strand
TTTTTAGGTTTTAAATAATTAATAAATAAAGAAATTTCATTAACCATATTAAAAATACTTAAATTACTTTCATAATAAAATTTATTTTTATCATTTAATATTTTATATTGTTCCACATAGTTTTTATTTGTAATCATAAATCACTCCTTAACAACTTTCAAAATATAAACCATAAACTGTCCATTATAATTTTTTATCAATTCCATTTTATCTTCGCTTAAAGTTCCAGTAATCAAACCGTTTTCATTTATAGAATATGTATCTTCTCCCTATTGCTCTATAACTTCTAAATTGTATTTTTTGTATTGACTTTTTATATGCTCGTGTTATTATAACTTATGCAATAGTATTTTGGGTTTTAGTTATGTATGATAATATTTTGGAAGCTATTAAAAATTATATTTCTGAAGAAAATACAGATTATGCTATATTATTAGATGGCGATTGGGGAACAGGAAAAACATTTTTTATAGAAAATATTTTAAAAGAAAATGATTTAATATGTAAAAACAATCAAATTATATCAATATCTGCAGCTGGAGTTAATGATGTTGATAGTTTTATTAATAATATATATTTAAGAATTGCTCTTGAAAAATCATCATTAAACAGAAAAAAAGATTGAACCTTATAAATCTATAATTAAAGGCATAAATTTTATATCAAATAAATTAAGTATAAATATAAATATTTTTGGCTTATCTATAATCAGTAATCCTATTATTAACTCTTTAAATGATTTTATTGTAAAAAAGAAATCTGATTTTTCAAATATTTTGTTTATAATAGACGATATAGAAAGAATATCTGATTCTATTGATATAGAAGAGTTTTTATATAAAATCCATGATATTTTTATATTAAAAGGCTTAAAAGTATTATTTGTTGGTAATGAAAATGAAATAAAATATAATAAAGAAAGATATGAAAGTAGTAATTCTAAAAAAGAAGAACAATCTAAATATTTCAAAATAAAAGAAAAAGTTATAAGGCATACTATACATATTTATGGAATAGATATTTCTATATTTAAAAGTATTATCGAAGATATATTTAAAAAAATAGAAAATAATAAATACAAAAATAATAAATATGAATTCTATAAAAGATGTTTATTTGACTCCCATATATATGAACTAATTAAAATATTTTTTGATAAAAACTGTTTTAATATAAGAATTTTTTTGACATATTTAGATTTATCTAAAAGATTATTTGATATTAAAGAATTGAAAGAAGATAATAAATTGTTTGAAAAAATATTATTAAAATTGCTTTCTATTTTAATTGAAATAAGGTCTTATAACAAATATGATAACAATTTATATAAAATGTCTGAAATGTATAAAAATAATAATGATAAGGATTACATCCTGATTAATACAATAAGAAAATATATATAAACAGGACATTTAGAAAAAGAAAATATTATAAATTACTATAAAGAAAATATAAGAAATAATTACAATTAAATTTATTATGATAAAATAAATTGTGTATTTATAAAAATTTATAAGTTTGATTTTTTAGTTTATATAAATTATAATATATTATGAGGTTAAAATAATGTTATATGAAAATATTATAAAATCTATTAGGAATTATATAGATAAAAAAGAGACAGATTATGCTATATTATTGGATGGTGTATGGGGAACAGGAAAAACATTTTTTATAAAAAATATTTTTCCAAAAGAATATAAAAATAATACCAAAAAAGAATTTAATTATATTTACATGTCTGCAGCTGGTATTAATGATATTGAGCAATTTATTAACGATATATATTATTCTCTTACTATTAAGAAACTATCTGATAAAAATGATGCATATGCAAATATATACAATAATAAAAATATAATAAAATCTATTTTCAATTTAATTCCACTTAATTTAATACCTGTTATTGGAGATAATATAAAGCAATCAATTACAGATATATCGGCTTCCATAATAAAAGAAACAATTAATTTTTCAGATATGGTTATTATAATAGACGATATTGAAAGAATATCAGATACAATAAATATTGAAGATTTTCTTTATAAAATCTATGACACATTTATTTTAAAGTATTTAAAAGTAATATTTGTATGTAATGAAAAAGAGTATATAGCAATAATAGTGAAAAAAAATCTAATTATATTAGAATAAAAGAAAAAATTATAAGACATACTATTAATTTTTATAGATTAGATAATAGTATGTTCGGTGAAATTATAAAAAGTATTATTAAAGATAACGAAAAATATGGTTATTATAAAAATTTTATTAATGATAATAACCATATAGAAAAATTAATAAATATTTTTGTAGTAATGAACCATTTAAATATAAGGACTTTTTTAACATATTTAGATTTATCAAGTCAAATATTTAATATAAAGGAAATACAAAAAGATACTGATTTTATAAAAGATTTATTATATAAATTAGTTTTAGTTATAATTGCAATAATAAATGGAAATGAATATATGTTGTATGAATATTACATTAATGCTAATTATGATAAATATAAATAATATATAGATAAAATTAATAAATTATCAATTTATATTTCTACTCCTATTTACATTGATATAAAAAATTATATAAAAACAGGATATTTATAAATATTAAATATAATAGAAGATTATAATTCTATTATATATGGCAAAGAAAGAAATGACTTTTGGAAATACTATGAAAAATTACAAAATTATAGTATTCAAAAAGAGGACGATTTAAAAGAAGCTATAAATATTGTATTTAATAAGATTAAAGAATGCCTAAATAATAGTAATGAACTAGAAAACGAATATACTACCGAATATTTAAGAGATTTTAATAATTTAAAAGGATATATAGATTTATATGATGAAAATATCTACAAAAAAGAAATTGAAGAATATATAGAATTGGCAAAAAATTAATAATAATTACTTTGATAATCTTGATTTAAATATAGATAGTAATATTGATAAAACTGTATTTGATTATGATTTTTATCATCACAATAATAAATATAGTAAACCAACCTATAAAAATAATGGGATGTATGAAATAGACGAATATTATGAAAATAAACTTAATAAGGCTTATGAAAAAGCAAAAGAAATTATTGAAAATAAACTTATAAAAATATTTGAAGATAAAAAAATGGGACAATATTTTTATTTTAATTCTTATATTAATAGATTAATAGTATATAATTTAATTATGGAGTATAATTTTTTAATGAAACTTGAAGTCAATGCCTATAATATTGATGTTATAATAGGATTTTTATATATTAATATGTTAAATATTGGTAATGCTTCGGATTCTTTTGATAGAAATAATAAAATACTTATTGAAGTAAAAAAATATTTAAACGATGATAAAATAAAAAATGGAAATTATGATAATAATACCAATAAAAAAATAGAGGAATTAAAATCTGTAGCTGAAAAAGCTGAAGAGCATATAAAACCTAATAAATGAAGTATTTATATTAAATTAATTCTAAATAAAAAGTCAACATTATTTTTTAAAACTATTTTTGTATAATAAAATATATTCTTTCACCAACCAATATTTTCTATATCCCCACAAAAAGAAATATCCTTAAAATTAATATCATTTTTTATTTGTTTTGGTAAATATGGTTTTATAGTTGAAATATCTCCATTATCATAAACTAATTTGTTTTTTAGTTATATTTTTACTTGATATTTATTATAAATATAATATTATAAAAAAATATAGGAGAAAAATTATGGTTTCAATTTGTGGTATTATTATAAATTATAATCAGACTATAGAAGAAAACTTTATTTTATATTTAAGTAAAGATAAGATTAAAGATTTCTTCGGCATATTTAAAATACATTTTAACATAATAGACGGTGATAAATTAGATTATCCAGAAGTAACAGAACTCATTATGAAAGAAAAATATATTTGTGATTTGACAGATTTTTTTATAAAAAATCCATCTCTTAAAATTTATATTGGTATAATAGATACATTAAAAAAAATAAATAATGGAGAAAGTTTTTTTATGTGTTTAAATGCATCTATAGAATATATTTCAAAAGAAGATTCAGAAGACATAAAAAATATTAATAAAAAATTTATAAATTATCTAAAAACATATATGTCTAAAACTTTTGAACATAAACAATTATTAAAAAAATGTTACCATACAATAGATAGTTGTAATTGTGATAAAGATATTATAAATTCTCATTCTGTATCCAAGAGTTCATCTTTAGAAAAAATAGCTTATAAAGGACATATATATAATTATAAATTAAATTTTTACAATTTTTTTGATTTAAATAATAGTAATCCACTTAATATAATAGAACCTAAAAAAGTAGGTATAAATGAAGCTTCGACCTTCTATGGTTTCTGTAAATATCATGATAATGAATTATTTAGAGATATTGATGTAGAAAATATTAAAATAAACGAAAAAATAGCTTTTTTATTAGGTTATAGGGCTTTTGTTAGAGAATACTATACTAAAGAATTAGCTATTATAGAGCAAGAAAAACTTCTTAAAGGATTTGCTAATTTAACATCAGAAGAATCCTTTGCTAAAGAACTAAATAATTGTTCTTTACCTAATTTTATAGAAGAGATGATAAATAAAAAATATAATGGTAATTTGAAAGCTTTTATAAAAGAACCTTTCACACATGAAATTATAAATAATAATCCTTTTCTAAAAGAATTTAAAAAATCTGTAGAAGATTGTGGGAAATTTATAAATAAATATTTTAATATATTTAAAAGTGAAGATTATAGCTCTGTAAAATATGTAGCTTTTAAATTTTCAAAAACACCAGATATATTATTTGCTGGCGCTGCCCCAATTCTCTATGATTTTGAAGGTAGTAGTTTAGAAAATGATATTAATAATTTAGAAAATATAACAATAAATGCCGTTGCTTACGATAATGGTGGTATTATAATTTTTCAATGGTTCGACAATGATAAAATAAATAATAGATTTATAGATTCTCTTATAAAAATATATTGTAAAGATAAAAATAATATATGTAATATATTAGTTCAATTCATATTTGTATATATAGAAAATATATTTATAAGAATGTCTTGGTGGGATAATTTAGATACAGAATTAAAAAATAAATTAAGCGAGTATAATGACCTACATAATATACATATTCCCGTATATAAATCATTAATTCCAGATGGGAATAAATACTGTGATTGGGAAATGTAGATATTATAAGCAATATATACTTAAGTTAAATTTGGTAAAATAAATTAATGTCTATTATTTAATTTACCTAGCATATTTTTATACTGCTCTGAAATTTCTTTATCAGTATGGCGAATATCTTTAAAAAATCTATTATTGTCTCTTAAAAAAGAAGTTAAAGTTTCAAATTCATCTTCTGTGCAATCATACTCTTCTTTATCTAAATATAGTTTATTATTTTTAAACTTAAATTTTAGTATATTGCGAACATTGTATATATCATTATCTATTTTTATAAATTTCATTAAATAACTCCTTATTTTTATTTATATACCTATAATCATAGCACTTATTAATAAAAAAGTCAAATTTTATAACCCTCCGCTACCAAATGCCACTTATCCACAGTCTTTATATCTATATCAACAAATCCATTCCTACTTAAATAAAAATACATAATCTCTTTATTATAGCCCGATTTATGAACATCCCAATATTTAGTTTTTGTATCTTTATTGTTAATATCGCATTCTCTTTGCCAACCATATAATCCCGCTACTCCATGCGAAAAATTCGACCATTTATTATTAAAATTTTCTTCGTC
>CAKVCJ010000135.1 GCA_934725655.1 uncultured Brachyspira sp. | reverse complement strand
CTCAAACTACAGGTTCTATACTTAAATTATTAAAAAAGCTAAATGAGAAATTAAAGATTACTATAGTTGTAATAACACATGAGATGAATGTTGTTAAGGAATTATGCCATAGAGTTGCGGTAATGAATTCTGGTAATTTAATAGAAGAGGGTAATATTTTTGATGTATTTTCTGCGCCAAAAAATAAAATTACACAAGATTTTATAGATACTACATCAAATCTTTCTAAAATATATAATCTCGTAGAAGAAAAAAATGATATTACTGTATTAAAAGAAAATGAATGCATATTAAGACTGAGATATAAAAAGGGCGGGGTAGTAGAGGCTTTTATTTCTCATATCTCTAGGGCTTTCAATGTTGATGCTAATATTATTTTTGGAAATGTTGAGTTTATAGATGAGAGTTTACTTGGAGGGCTTGTTGTTATAATGCATGAAAATGAGCGCGGAGGAATAAATAAAGCTATTGATTTTCTTAGAGAAAAAAAAGTTGATGTGGAGGTAGTATCTGATGCTAGAGTTTCTAAATAAATTAATGCCGAATGTAATGAATGATTTGCCAAAACTTTATGACAGTATTATACAAACATTTGTTATGCTTTTATATTCTGGGGTAATATCTTTTTTTGTAGGCGGATTTTTGGGTATACTTTTAATTGTTACTAAGAGATACGGTATTATGCAAAATATTATAATATATGAAGTGCTTAGTAAAGTTATTAACTTTTTCAGGGCTATACCTTTTATTATACTTCTTGCTATGCTTGTGCCTTTAACAAGGTTTATAATGGGTACTGCTATTGGTGTGAAGGGAGCTATATTGCCTTTAATTTTTGGAACTGTGCCTTTTTTTGCCAGACAGATGGAGAGTGCTTTATCTGAAGTGAATCCTGGACTTGTAGAAGCTGCTCAATCTATGGGCTCTTCTCCTATAGCGATAATATTTAGAGTTTATTTAAAAGAGAGTATTGCTCCTATAGCAAGAGGAACTACAATCACCGCTATTAGTTTAATAGGGCTTACTGCTATGGCAGGTGCTGTTGGGGCTGGCGGGCTTGGTACTTATGCTATACAGTCTGGATACTATAGAAATAAATTAGATATTATATATGTTTCTGTGATACTTCTTGTTATACTTGTTGGGTTAATACAGGCACTTGGTAATTTTATAGTAAAAAAAGCAAGTCATTAATTTTTGTGAAGTTATATATTTTATAAAGGATTTTTTATGATTAAAAATAGAAAGGCTGTTATTGTAGGAGCTGGGCATGTGGGTTCGCATGTTGGATATGCTTTAGCGGCTCAGGGTTTAGTTGAAAATATTGTTTATATTGATATAGACAAGAAAAAAGCTTTTGCTCAGGCTCTTGATATATTTGATGCTGTTGTTTATCTTCCTCATAGAGTTGAAGTTAAGGCTGGAGATTACAGTGATATTGATGATGCTGATTTAATGGTTGTATGTGCGGGGCCTTTGCCTAAAGAAAATCAAACCAGAATGGATACTTTGGGGGCTACTGTAGAAGTTATGAAAGATATAGTAGCTAATATTAAAAAAACTAAGTTTAATGGAATTATAATCAATATTTCCAATCCTGCTGATGTTATTACTCATTATTTACAAAATAAATTAAATTATGATGCTAAAAGAATAATATCTACAAGTACAACATTAGATTCTGCAAGACTAAGAAGAGCTATATCTGAGGCTATTAATGTTGATCAAAAATCTGTATATGCTTATGCATTAGGCGAACATGGTGAAAGCCAAATGGTCGCTTGGTCTTGTGTAACTATAGCAGGAAAACCTTTATTTGAACTTATCAAAGAAGGCAAGGATAAATATGCTAAATTAGATTTAAATGAATTAGCTGATAAAGGAAGAAGAGGCGGTTGGGATGTTTTATTGGGTAAGGGTTCTACAGAGTTTGGAATAGGTACTTCGCTTGCAGAGGTTGCGAGGGCTATACTTTGTGATGAGCATAGAGTTTTGCCTGTATCGGTTTATCTTAATGGAGAGTATAGTCAAAAAGATGTTTATGCTTCTGTGCCTGCAGTTCTCGGAGCTAATGGAGTTGAGGAGATAATTGAGCTTAAAATGAATGAAGAAGAGAAAAAACTTTTTGATGCTTCCTGCGATACTATGACTAAAAATTATCAATTGTCGCTTAATATGTGAAAAATAATTTACATTTTTATATGTTTATTATAAATAATTTTTAATAAGGAGTTAATTTATTATGAAGAAAATTTTATTAGTTGCAGCCTTTGCAGCACTAATTTTTACTTTTGGTGCATGCGGCGGCGGAAAATCTGATTCTAATAAAACTGTTGTAAAAGTTGGTTTTGCTGGAGAATCTGATTATCAAATTTGGAATCCTATAGTAAAAAAATTAGCAGAAGAGGGTATTACTGTAGAATTGGTTTCTTTTGCTGATTACACTATACCTAATCAGGCTTTAAATGACGGCGAAATAGATTTGAATGCTTTTCAACATTATGCTTATTTTAATGATGAAATATCAAATAAAGGCTATGATTTAACTGCTATTGCTGATACTTATATATCTGCTATGAATATTTATTCTACTAATATTTCAAATGTAAAAGAAGTTAAAAAAGGAGATAAAGTAGCTATACCTAATGACCCTTCTAATGGCGGAAGAGCTTTAAAAGTTTTGGAGGCTGCTGGATTAATTAAAGTAAGACCTGAGGCTGGAGATTCTCCTAGTGTTGCTGATATAGTAGACAATCCTTTATCTTTAGAGATTGTTGAAGTTGATGCGGGAAGTATTTATAGTTTGCTTCCTGATGTTGCTTGTGCAGTTATTAATGGTAATTATGCTATAGATTTTGGTCTTAATCCTGGTTCTGATTATATTTTTAAAGATGACCCTGCAATATACAGTACTAAATCTTTTGTTAATTTAATTGCGGCAAGAACTGCTGATAAAGATAATGAATTATATAAAAAAGTTGTTGCTGCTTATCAATCTGCTATAGTAGAAGAAGTATATAACAATAATTTTAAAGGTTCTTATTTACCTACTTGGAAATAAAAATAATTTTTAGATAAAAATAAAACCTCTAGTAATTAATTTTATAATTGATTTTACTAGAGGTTTTTTATTTTATATTAAAGTTTTATTTTCTTAATTTTCTTCCTTCTTTATCTGTAAAAATATCTAACAATATTAAAACTATATCAACTATATACCATATTCCAAATCCGCCTACAGTAAGCCAATATAATATTCCAGTACCAACCTTGCCAACATAAAATCTATGCACTGGCAAAAATATTGCTAAAAGTAAAGTTACAACCCAACTTCTATCAGATACTTCATTACTCATAATAAATCTCCTAATGATAAATTATTATTTTAAAATTATAATATATATTAAAAAAAAATCAAAGAAATTAGAGAATATATTTTATTGAAATTAGATTATATTTATTTTTATATGTTTTTAAAAAATCATTTGGAAATAGTTTTTAAATAATCTGCAGCCTCTTTTTGTTCTTTACGAATAGCAAACTCTAATGCTCTCTCTCCGTCTTTA
Organism: uncultured Brachyspira sp.; assembly: GCA_934725655.1. Classification (GTDB taxonomy): domain Bacteria; phylum Spirochaetota; class Brachyspiria; order Brachyspirales; family Brachyspiraceae; genus Brachyspira. The sequence continues at coordinate 2,238 of CAKVCJ010000135.1, read as the reverse complement.
TTTTTATGTTCTATATCTGCTCCATTTTCTATTAAAAGCTTCATTGTCTCTATATCGTTTATGCCAGAAGCAAACATCAAAGGGGTTACTAATTTAAAATTTTTAGCATTTACATCAGCACCCGCTTCAATTAATGATTTTATAATATCATGTTCTTTTGTAAGTGAAGCATAAAGTAAAGCAGAAAATAATGGCTTGTCTCTTAAATTAACATCAGCCCCAGAATCTATTAAATATTTGGCAACTTCTGTTTGTTTTTCGGCACAGGCAAACATTAAAGCTGTTATTCCTGTTTTACTTCTTAAGTTTAAATTTGCACCCTCTTCTACTAAAAGCTTTGCTATCTCAATATAACCTTTTTTAGCACAAAGCATTAAAAGCGTAAATCTTGTCTCTTCATCTCTCGCATCAACTAATGAATTATCAATTTCTATTAATTTTTTTACATTATTAAAATCATTATTTTTTACATATTCAACTATTTGAGACATATATTATAAGCCTTTACTTATTGCCACTTATATGATTCTACAAGCATAGTGGATATTGATATGCAAGCAATAGCCCAAATAAGAAAGAATATTACATTTTGTATATCTATCAGCCCCTTAGTGAAATCAGAAAAATATGTAGTTATAGAAATAGCATTCAATAATTTGCTAGCACCAGTAAACATCTCACTAAGCCAATTTATGATGTAAGCAAATACACCCATAGATACTCCCAAAATAGCAGCTACTAATTGACTTTTTGATATACTTGTAGCTATTAAACCAAGTCCAAGTATAGCAGTTCCAAGCAAGAATAATCCTAAATATCCGCTGAATATTACACCCATATCTGGCTTTCCAAATACCATTAAAAGTATAGGATAAACAAAAGTCATAATTAAAAGTGAAGCATAAACAACTAATACAGATAAATATTTACCAATAACATATTGAAGTGAAGTAATAGGGGAGGTCATTATAAGTTCAAATGTACCAGATGCTCTCTCTTCTGCTATTAACTTCATACATAAAATTGATAAAAATAATATTGTAAAAAAACCAATATTATACATAGTGTTTTCCATTACTGCTAATTTACTGTAATAAACTTCTATGGTGAAAAAATAACCTGTTAAAGCTAAATAAATAAATCCTAATATATAATATAAAGGAGATACATAAAAAGATTGAATCTCCCTTGCAAATACAACATATATGTTTCTCATTTTTACCTCTTTTTTATTAATAGTTAATTTTTTTTGTTTAATTAATTATTCTTCTTCAGTATTAGTTTTTATACTGTCGTCTTTTATATATTTGCTCTTATCAAAATCCTGATTTTTCTTTTTATCTGTGAAGTAAATAAATACCTCTTCTAAACTTCTCTCTTTAGACTTTATCTCTAATACATCAAAATTGTTATTAACCAAATGTTTTACTATTTCAGCACGAGAATCATTTCCTCTTTCACATTCTATAATAATAGTACCAAAATTATCAGTTTCAGCCTGTATAACACCATTAACTTCTCTCACACATAAAAGAGCATCACTTTGTTTATCTGCCACTTTAAGTTCAATATTGCCTCCAAGTATCTCTCTGTCCATAGCCATTTTTAAGCCTTCTATTGTATCTTCAGCAATAAGCTCTCCGCTGTCTATAATTAAAGCCCTCTCGCAAGTATCTTCAACTTCGCTTAATATATGTGTAGAAAGTATAACAGTCCTGCTTCCGCCTAAACTTTTTATTAAAGCTCTTACCTCTATTAATTGATTAGGGTCAAGTCCGCTGGTAGGCTCATCAAGTATTAAAACTTCAGGGTCATGTATTATTGCCTGAGCTATTCCTGTTCTTTGTCTGTATCCTTTAGATAAATGTCCTATTATTCTATCTTTATATTTTGTAAGCCCTGTAATCTCTATAGTGTTTTCTACTGCAGATTTTACTTTCTTTCCTGGTACTCCTTTTAGTTTAGCACAAAATTTAAGATAATCAGTTACAGTCATTTCTGTATATAATGAAACATTTTCAGGCATATATCCTATTCTCTTTTTTAATTCTATAGGATTATCATAAACCTCATAATCATCTAAATACACATATCCGCTTGTAGCAGGAAGATATCCTGTTATAATACGCATCATAGTTGATTTTCCCGCCCCATTCGGTCCTAAAAATCCAACTATTTCTCCTTTATTTATAGTATATGAAACACCCTTTAAAGCTAAATGTTCTCCGTAATACTTTA
>CAKVCJ010000134.1 GCA_934725655.1 uncultured Brachyspira sp. | reverse complement strand
AATTTAGAAGATTTAGAAAGCATATTAGATGATGACAACAAAGAAGATAAAGCTCAAGAAGAAGATAAAAGCGATAATTTAGAAGATTTAGAAAGCATATTAGATGACGACAACAAAGAAGATAAAGCTCAAGAAGAAGATAAAAGCGACAATTTAGAAGATTTAGAAAGCATATTAGATGACGACAACAAAGATAATAAAGCTCAAGAAGAAGATAAAAGCGATAATTTAGAAGATTTAGACACTATATTAGATGACGACAATAAAGATTATAAAACTCAAGAAGAAGATAAAAGCGATAATTTAGAAGATTTAGACACTATATTAGATGACGACAACAAAAATAATAAAGCTCAAGAAGAAGATAAAAGCGACAATTTAGAAGATTTAGACACTATATTAGATGATGACAATAAAGATTATAAAACTCAAGAAGAAGATACTTCTGATAATAATTTGATAGAAGGAAATGTAGCTGGAAACGTAAGAATAATAGAAGAAGAAAATACATTGCCTTCTCCAGATTCTGCAGATAATTTGCCTGAATCAAAATATGAAGATGCTGATAAAGATATAAATGATGATGAAGTTATAGATAATATAAAAAGATTATCTCCTATCACTAGATATCATGTATTAGATGCTATATTAAATGAAAAACTCTCCAAAAACTCTATGCAAAAATTATTAAAAGCTTTAGAGAAAGGAGAATCTAATGAGTATATAACAGATTTTATTAACAATGAATTAGGATTGAGTATTGCTGATTCTAAAGGCGGTTTATTAGATATTATACCTATTCCTAACTCATTAAAAGAATATGCTAAAATAATAAGAATTGCTGCTATATTCTTAGTATTATTTGTCGGAGTAGTATTATTTTCATATCAATTTATATATAAGCCTGTTTTGGCTAATAAATATTTCAAAATGGGATTAGAAAATATATACAGCAGTCAATTTGATGAAGCAGAGCGAAATTTTGCTAAGGGTGACAGATTAACTCCTAAAAAAATAAAATGGTATAATAAATATGCAAAAGAATATATAGATAGATTTGCTTTTGATTATGCATTAAAAAAATTAGAAACTTCTGTAGATATCAAGCCTAGAAACATTGATACGAGACTTTTATTTGGATATTACTATAGAAGTAAAGGTGAAAAAGAATTATCAAAAGAAGATTATGACAGCGGTGAAAATTTGTATAAGAATTTAATGTCTTATACTGATAAAGAAAAAGATTTAAAAAGAATATATGATGATTACGGCATTCTTATGATAAGCAGAGCTAAAACTTTAGTAGAGCCTAATTACTATAACAATGCTTATGAAAATTACAGAGAGATGATAAACAGATTCGGAGATGATGTTGTACCAAGAAAAAGAGTAATGCTTATAAAAATATATCAGGATAATTATCAAGATGTTAAAGATTTGCAAAATCATATAAACAGATTAAAAAGCGGATATATAGATGATGAAGTTTATCCTAAATTAGCAAAATATTTATTAGACAAAGATGATTTTTATGGTGCGAGGAAATTGTTTGAAAAATTATTATCAAAATATACAAACAATTTAGAATCTATTGTAGGATATGCAGATTATGAAGCAAGATTAAAGCATTATGACAGAGCTAAAGAAATATTAATAAACTCAGCACTGCCTCTATACACTTCTAATCCTTATAATGTTGGAGAAGAATATGTGTATAATATGCTTGGACAGATATATTATAATTTGAAAGAATATGGAAGTGCTATTAATAATTTCAAATTAGCATTAGAGAAAAACAGTTTATATCCGGATGCTAATTTTAATTTAGCTAATTTATATTTCTATCAAGATAATGATTATAAAAATGCAAAAGAGCATTATAAAATAGCCTATGACAATTTAGCTCCAGATTTAAGAAGCGATCAATTACTTTATAATTTATCTTGGATATACTATTTGGATGGAGAATATGATTTAGCTTTTCAGGGATTTAATGATTTATTCTACAAAAATCCTGATAATAGCGTTGTATCATATGCTTTAGGCAATTCTCTTCTTCATTTGGACAGAGCAAATTTGGCTAATGGTTTTTATAGAAACGCTTTAAATAAGGCATTAGAAAGCAGAAGAGATAAAATAGAAATGCGTACAGAAAAAGACTTTATGTTTATTAGTTATTTAGCTAGTTTACATAACAATATAGGAGTATCTTATGCTTATAATTCTGTTGTAAGCAATAAAATAGAAAATGAACAAATGGCTTTCAAAAATTTTGTTGTTGCTAGTGAATATTTTGACCAATTAAGAACATCCAATATAGATTTGGATATGGCTGAAAAAAGAACAATTACTATAGATAATCAGAATATTGGAGCTTCAAAATATAATATGATGTCTATACAAAGCAAGCGAAATTTAAAAGACAGTGTTATTATAGATGATTATATACCTAAAAATATGTATAATTTAAAATAAAACTCTTATGAAAATGTTATAAAAGCCTATGATGTTTTTTATATCATAGGCTTTTTTTATTCTTTAATTATTTTTTTATAATATTTATATACTGCTTATAAAGTAATATCATCAATTTTTTTAAGTTCTAAATCAGTTAAATTATTTTTATTAATTATTTGCAGATTTTCTATTATTTGGTTAGGTTTGGAAGCCCCTATTAAAACACTTGTAATCTCTTCATCTTTTAATACCCATCTCAAAGCCATTTGTGCTAAAGTCTCTCCCCTCTCCTTAGCTAAATCATTAAGTTCTTTTATCTGTTTTAATCTGTCTCTTGTAATAGCATCTTTTTTCAAGTATCTTCCATCTGCGGCTATTCTGCTGTCATCAGGTATGCCGTCAATGTATTTATCTGTAAGCAAACCCTGAGCAAGCGGACTATAGGCTATTATACCTTTTGATAATTTTTTAGCCTTTAATTTAAGCCCATTATTTTCTATAGTTCTATCGAATATAGAATATCTGTTTTTATTAATTATAAAAGGCACATTAGCATATGTTAATATTTTGGAAGCCCTCTCCATAGTATTTCCATCATAATTAGAAAGCCCAACGTATAAGGCTTTACCGCTCTTTACTATCCTAGTTAATGCTTCCATAGTCTCTTCAAGAGGAGTTTCACTGTCCATTCTATGATGATAAAATATATCTACATAGTCAAGATTCAATCTTTTTAAACTTTGATTAATACTCGCTATTAAATATTTTTTACTTCCCCAATTTCCATAAGGGCCGTCCCACATATCATATCCTGCTTTAGTGCTTATAATAATTTCATCTCTATATTTATTAAAGCCGTCATTTAAAATTTTACCCATATTAATTTCAGCAGCTCCATATGGATGGCCATAATTATTAGCCAAATCAAAATGTGTTATACCATTGTCAAAAGCAGTATTTATAATATCTTTCATATTATTATAATCACAATTCTCCCCAAAATTATGCCATAAACCAAGAGATATTATAGGCAATTTTAAACCGCTTCTTCCGCATCTATTAAAAATCATATTATCATATCTGCTCATAATTAATAACTCCTATGTAAATATTTTAATACATTTTTTTAAAATTGTAAATTTAAATAATTATAATACATTTTATTATTTTACCGAAAATATATATATTACTTTTTACAATAGTTATTATTTTTGATTTATATATATAACAATTTGGAGGTTGAAGATAGATGTTGAAAAAGATGATAACTTTCATTATTATTTTATGTACTGTTGGATGCAGAACTTTAGAAACAGCAAAAGATAGTAATAATATTAAAGATAATGAAACAGAAATTAGTGAAAATAATAACAAATCTGAAGCAAAAGAAAATAATAACGTTAAAGAAGAAACACCAAAAGATGAAATCATAAAATATGGCTCAGATTCTGAGATACAATCTATAAATATAAACGGTAAGAAATATTATGTATTAAATGCTGATAATATAGAGAATATGACAGAAGAAGAAATAAAAAACTCATCATTAGTAGCACCTTTAAAAATTACAGAAGAAACCATAAAAGGAAATGACGGCATAGTAATAAAATATTATGATGTTCAAATATTTTTAGAAAAGAAAAATAGAATAGGAGTTACAAAGGTAGGATTGTTTGAACCGCAATATAGAGCTTGGACTATAGGAGAAGATAAAAAGAAAAATAATGACATAGAATTAAAATTAAGCAATTCTACAGTCACTATTACAATAAAAAGAGGAAGTATATCTCTCAGATATTATTAATAATATTAATTTAATAATTACAACCTTTATAAAAATATATAATTATGAAATATAGTTCATATTTTAACAATATAGTTGCCAAATATATTGAATAAATAAAATACTTGCATAAAATTAATTTAATTAATATAATAAAAAAAATGTTTTTAATATTTCAGAGGTTAATGTGTTCAAGAAGTTATTGCAAATAGTAAATAATGCTTTTAGAGAAAATAGTTTAGTTTTTAAATTTCTAATACCATATATAACTTGTATTATATTAATATGTATTGCCATATATTTTGTTTATGCCCCTCAATATAGAAATACATACAAAACAAATAGCGAATATAATACAGAGCAATTAAAAAAAATAATAGAAAATAATGTGGAAAACTTAATAGTAGAAATTAATGTGCTTTCTTCCTATTTAGAAAAAGAAGATAATAATGATAAAGCATTGGAAGTATTTAAAAATGTATTAAAAAATAATAATTATTTAGTTAATATATTTTATTCTGATGTTATACCATATAACGAAGGCGGTTTTTATATAAATGCCAATAATGAACCATTAGGAAACTACAATCCAATGACAACACAATGGTTTAAAGATGTTATGGCGAATAACAAGATTATAACAGCTACGCCATATATGAAAAATAATAAAATAATAGCATCTTTTGCTAAAGCAGTGTATAAAAATAATCAAGTATATGGAGTTTTATGGTTTGATATAGATTTTGAAAAGTTTATACAAGCTGCAATAACTGAAAATAAAAAATATGGCTATAATATTTCTATAATTAATGATGCGGGATTATTTTTATTCAACTCTAATAAAAATAACATATTAAAAAACAATATATTCTCAGAGCCTAACTTTACAGAAAATAAAAATAACATATTAAATAACAATACTTTTACTTTTATTAATACAAAGCTCACACATATATCATCAAAAATAAAAGATACTAATTGGATATTTATAGCTGATATATCTAAAAGAGAATTGAATGCTATGTTCTACAAACTTTACATATTGATTGTGGTAGTATTCATACTTCTTATTGGAATAGAGGCTGCACTTGTCATTGTAATAGCGAAACCGCTTTCTACTACATTAAACAGCACTGTAAAAATAATAGAAACTATGTCTGAATGTAATTTTGATATAAAATTTAATGAAAAAGAATTAAACAAAAAAGATCAAGCTGGTGAATTAGTAAGGGCATTAAATAAAATGCAAAAAACTTTAGGTAAAGTAATATACAATCTTACTAACTCTATAAATGAAATAAATAATTCAGTTAATTCCATAACAACTGCTAGCGTTAATTTATCTGACAGAGCTAATTCACAGGCGAGTGCCTTAGAAGAGTTAGCAAGCTCAATACAATCTGTATCAGACTCATTAAAAGAAACAGCTGGCAGTGCTGGTAATGCTAAGAGAATGAGTGAAGAGGTATTTGAGTCTACAAAAAGAGGAGTTAATGCTGTAGAAGATACTTCACATAATATGGAAGATATAGCAGAATCTAGTAAAAAGGTTTCTGATATAACTAAAATAATAGAATCTATAGCTTTACA
>CAKVCJ010000133.1 GCA_934725655.1 uncultured Brachyspira sp. | reverse complement strand
CAATAGAATTAGCAAATGAATGTATAGTAGATATTTTGGCATTAGTTAATATTTCTTTATAAATATCTTTCCAATATTCAGCATCTTTTCCTTCGTTAATCTTTTCTCTAATTTTTCTTCTTATTCTAATTAACATTTCATTAGCAGCTGCTTTAGTAAAAGTGATAACAACTATATTAGAAACTTTTTGTTTTTTATTTTCTAATAGTTTTAAATATGCTTCTGTAATAGTTGTTGTCTTACCAGTACCCGCAGATGCACTAACAAAACAAATTCCTTCATTTAAAAATAAATTTATTATTTCTTCTTGTTTACTATTAAGCTTCATAATAAAATATCATAACATAAATATAAATAATTAAAATATTTAATTAATATTTTAATAAAAATAAAAAATAAAAATAATTGCATAATATCCGATAAAATAGTTATGTTTAGAGTAAATATTTTATTAAAAGGCAGAGTTCAGGGTGTAGGTTTTAGATACTACGCCAAACAAACAGCGGATGCTATGAATATAGCAGGAAAAGTTTGGAATAATTATGATGGTTCTGTAGAAATAGAAGCATATATAAAAACAAAAAATGAAATAGAAGAGTTTGTTTCCAAAATGAAAAAAGGCTCTCCGATGTCTAGTATTAAAGAATCTAATGTTGTGGTATTAGCTTGCGATCCTCCTTTAGAAGAAAGTTTTGAGATAGATAATTGAATTAGATATTTGGATTATATTATGAAGAAAATTTTTTTTATATGTTTTTTTGCATCATTATTTTATAATTTTTCTTTTGCTGTAAATTATGTGGATTATAAAGTAGAAAATGGGGATACATTATACGGTATTGCTTTTTCACATGATATGACTGCAACTGAGTTTTTAAAACTTAATAAAATAGATAATCCAGATAAATATAATCTTAAAGTTGGAGAGACCTTAAAAGTAAAAGAGAAAGGATATGATTTAGTATATGATGTTAAAGCTAAATCGTACGGACTTAAACCAGAGAAAAAAAAGTCTTACACAAATTACAAAGTGAAATATGGAGATACTGTGCTTGGCATAGCATTTTCGCATGGTATGACTGCTAATGAGTTTTGTACTATAAACAATATAAAAGACTTCAATAAATATCAGTTAAAGAAAGGTGAAATATTAAAAGTTGTTAAAGCATCAAATGTATCAACAGAAGAAAATAATAATACAGAAGAAATAAAAGATAAAATAGAAAATAATTATATAGAATACAAAGTAAAAAATGGAGATACCCTCTACGGCATAGCATTTTCTCATGGTATGACTGCTAATGAGTTTTTGAAACTTAATAAAATAGAGAATCCAAACAAATATAATCTTAAAGTTGGGGAAACTCTTTATATAAGAGATAATAATAATTCTAATATAGAAAGAGTAGAAAATAAAGATGCCGAAGAAAGAGAAGAAATAAAAGAAGATACAAATATAGTAAAAGACAATAATAATTATATAGACTATAAAGTAAAAAATGGGGATACTCTCTATGGAATTGCTTTTGAAAATGATATGTCTGTTAATGAGTTTCTAAAAATAAATAATATATCAAACCCTCTAACATATAAACTTAAAGTAGGAGAAACATTAAAAATACATTCAAAAATACAAAATAAAGTTGACGCATCAAGAACAACTAAAATCTACAAAGTAAAAAGAGGAGATACCCTTGGTGCTATAGCTATAAATAATTCTATGTCTTTAGATGAGTTATTAAAATTAAATTCATTAAAAAAAGATTATGTGTTAAAGATTGGAGATAATATAAAAGTATATGATAAAATATCTGTTAAGCTTGATAGTAATTCTATAGAAAAAGCTGATTATATAAAAATAGAAAGCTATAAAGTTAAAAGCGGAGATACTTTAAGTGAAATAGCTGTTAGCAAAAAAATGGATTTGGTAGAGCTTTATTCATTAAATGGATTAAGTGATAATTATGTATTAAAAGCAGGCGATGTATTAAAGGTATATGGAGAAAGAGAAAAGATTAATAAAGTTGTTGTTTCTAATTATAAAGTTCAAAAGGGAGATACTTTATACTCTATAGCAAGAAATAATAAAATGGAATTAAAAAAATTATTAGAGATAAACAATATAAAAGATGCAAGTACATATACTTTACAGATTGGGGCCAACTTAAAAATAGAAACCATAAGAAGCGAATATGCCGATGAAACTATACCAGATTCTTCATTTCAATGGCCTTATAGAGGTATAATAGTTGCAAGATATGGTGTTGATACATATAAACTTGCAAATAGAGGAATCAATATATTAGGAAATATTGGAGATAAAGTATTAGCTGCAGATTATGGTATTGTAGAGTATGCTAATGATATTAGAGGATTCGGTAAAGTAATTATAATAAAACATAAAAATGGCTTTACAACTGCTTATGCTCATTTATCTAAAATAGATGTAGAATTGGGTGATATAGTAAATAAAGGCGATTATATTGGAAATATAGGCGATACTGGATTAGTTGATAAAAGCGAACTATATTTCAAGATATCATACAGAGGAAGAGCTTTAGACCCTATAAAATTGCTTCCTAAAGATTAATGATTAGTTACACAAAAGAACTATCATTTTAGTTTAATTAATTTTCCATAAATAAAGTCTGTAAGAAATGTGCATTATAAATTGTTTAAATCCACTTTTTCATTCATATAGCTTAATTTTTTTAGAGGCTTTATATTTGAGTTAATAAAAATTTTTTCTATATTATTATAATCTAAATTAGGCACGAATATATGTATTTTTCCTATTATATTTGGAAGTTCATTTTCTTCGCACTCATTTTTTTTCCAGCCTACAATTTGAAATCTAATAATTTTTATTCCAAATTTATCAATTTCACTTTCAATATCAACTTTATTATTATATTCTATTAAATATATAACAGAATGATTTTTATGAGCCAAGAAATAAGGTACTCTATAAATTGATGTGCTTAAAAATATACAAAAACAACCAATAGCAGAAAGTATCCATTCTCCAGAACCTATAACTATTCCCAAACAAGCAGTAACCCAAACAATAGCAGCAGTAGTTATTCCATGCAATTTGCCTCTGTTTTGTATAATCATACCAGCACCTAAAAAACCAATGCCAGAAACAATCTGTGCTGTAATTCTGCTGTAATCAGGCATAGTATATAATAACTTGCTTCCTATCTCCATTAATTGACTATTTTGAATCAGTATAGTTTTTGCAAATACTTCTTCATAGCAAGATAATATAGCAGCCCCCATACATACAATACTTGTAGTTCTGCTTCCTATAGGTTTTTTATGCTGAGCCCTCTCCCACCCTATCAAAGCACCTACTATATAGGCTACTAATATTCTTGTTGTTATTTCTAATATATTATAATTTTCAGCTATAGTCTTTATCATTAAGTATTTCCTGTTTTTAGTATTTTTTATCACTACTTCTTTTCAATGTAAGAGTCAAATAAATCTATTACATCTTTTCTCTTCTTTCTTGCAGCAAGCCTATATGCAGTATTATCATAATTATTTCTATCTGTAGGATTAGCCCCCGCTTTTAATAGCTCTTCTATAATATTAATATCTGTACCAAATGTTTTGTAAATTATTTTATTATATTCTTCTACCTTTTTCTCATATTGATACATTACAGAACGTATTAAAACACTATTACCATTTCTGTCTCTTGCTTGAACATCAGCTCCAAGTTCTATTAATTTTTTTATATTATCTAAATTAGCATCTTCTCTCTCTATTGAATACATTAAAACACTCTTTCCGCTGTTAGTCTCATAAGAGTTTACATCGGCTCCAAGTTCTATCAAATTAAATATCATATTAGTATTATTGTCTTTTGCATTATAAATTAAAGCATCATTTAAATTAGTGGCTCCTGCTTCTATTAATCTTTTTGTAATGTTTAAATCTTTCGATGCTGATAAAGGCGATTTTCTTATAGCTCCTTCATAATTTCTATATACAAACAAAAAAGTTTCAGCATTAACATTAGCCCCATTTTCTATTAAATAATTTATAGTGTTGATATCTCCGCCCTCGCATGCACTCACCAAAGCACTATTAATATCTTTTGCTCCCATATTAATAAGCTCTTTAACAATATCTAATTTTCCTCCAAAAGCAGCATAACTAACAGCAATATTATAATTACTAGCCCCAGCATTATTTAATTCTTTAGCTATATCCCAATACCCTTCCATACATGATATATAAAAAGCCATATCAATATCTTTCGCCCCAAAATTAAGAAGTTCCCTCACAATATCAATATTTCCATTCTTTGCAGCATACATTAAAGGTGTCATATTATATTTAGAATCAAATATATCTAAATTATATCCGCCTCTTATAATATTTTTTATTTCTTCTATGTTGCCGTCATCTATGCTTTGCATTAAACTATTGCTATTTTGAGAAAATAAAATTGAAACATTAATCAAAATCAATACAATTATTTTTTTCATAATACATTTATCCATTATATACTGCTGCAATTATCGGAAAATAAACATAATATTAAAAAAATATTTTTATTTATTATATATGCTTACAAAAATATCTTGTAATATGTATTATATATTTTATAATAAAAAAATGATTAACATTGTTTATGAAGATGAATATTTTTTGATAATTAATAAAGAAGCAGGCATAGAAGTAGATGATTCAATAATAAATCTAATAAAAAAAGATTATCCAAACATAAAAGAACTTTTTTTGGTGCATAGATTAGATAAATATACTTCTGGAATACTTATACTTGCCAAAGATAATAGCACAAAAACATATTTTGAAAATGCATTCAAAAATAGAGAAATCAATAAAGTATATCATGCCATAGTTGAAGGAATACCCAAAAATATTAAAGGCACAATAGATATACAAATAGCAAAAGACACAAATAATCCAAATAAAAGAATAGCAGTAAAAAAAGGCGGAGAGCAAGCTATAACGCATTATAAAATATTAAAAAAGTTTAAATTGCATTCATTATTAGAGCTTAAGCCAATTACAGGAAGAACGCATCAAATAAGAGTGCATCTGTCTTATTTAGGCAACCCTATAATAGGCGATAAAATATATTCCAAAAATGCTAAACTTTATAATATAAAAAGCTTTGCTCTAATAGCTAAAGAAATACATTTTATACACCCAGTAACCAAAAAAAATATAGATATAGAAATTAAATACAATAAAGAATTTTTAAATAGCTTAAAAATTTTATCTAATAAATAATTATGGCTTTATTCTTGCTATAAAAATATTTTCTATATTTTCAACAGTTTTTATAGAATTGAGTATATTATTAATAGTAGTTTTTCTTAATATAAACATCATATTATTATCTTTATTTAGAGTTTTATCTATACTAATAGAACTATTATTAAAAGCATTGATAAAAGAATCTATTTTGTTTTTTAAAGATTTAAATCTTATATAAAAATCTTCTTCCTTATCTCTGAAATCTTTTATTATTAAATTATCATTATAATTCGTAAATCCTAAAATAGGAGAGTAAAGCTCATTACTAATAGCCATATTTTTTGCAATATATATAATATCTGAAACTATAGCACTGCTTGTATTAACTCCTCCAGCACCCGCTCCATAAAAAACATTATCTCCAGCAATATCGCTGATAATTTTTATAGCATTAAAACTATAACTAGTCCTTGCCAAAAAATTCCTATCCTTTATAAAAGTAGGTACAACATACACATACAAATTATTATCTTTATCTATACTCGCATCAGCAACAAGCTTAACAGTATATCCTAACCCCATAGCAAATATAATATCATCT
>CAKVCJ010000132.1 GCA_934725655.1 uncultured Brachyspira sp. | reverse complement strand
CTTCATTATTTTCTAAATTTTCTATTGTCTCTTGCATTTCCTTATTTAGCTTCTCTATTCTAATCTTTGTAACAATGTTTCCGCTCTTTCCAACAACAGTAAAAGAATAGCCATTATATTTAATAGCCTCATTTCTTTTCGGAAGCCTTCCAAGATAAGAAAATAAAAATCCTCCAACCGTATCCGCATCATCATCTGGTATGTCAGGAAGTATTCCATATTTATTAATCTCATCTATCCTCATCCTCGCATCAACTAAAAAGCTTCCGTCATCATTGCTTTTTACTTCATCATCATCGTCCTCATCAAACTCATCTCTAATATCGCCTATAATCTCCTCAAGCACATCTTCCATAGTAACAATTCCAGAAAACCCTCCATACTCATCAACAACCATAGCAATATGTATTTGCTTCATTCTAAAATTCTTCAAAAGCTCCATAAGTGAAATAGATATAGGAACAAAAAAAGCCTTGTGTATTATCTTTTTCAAATTAAAAGTTTTTTCGTCTATATCCACCAAATCCTTAACATATAGTACGCCTACAATATCATCTATGCCGTCTTTATAAACAGGTATTCTCGAGTTTCTATCTCTATTAAAAGCCTTAATCACCTTCTCATAACTTGTGTCTATATGAATCATATTCACATCAACTCTCGGTATCATAATATCTTTCACATTCTTGCTTTTTAGTTCAATAGTATTTATTACAATCTCTCTCTCTTCTTCTGTTAATAAACTTAGATTAATATAATGGCTTTTTTCATTACTATTATCTTTTTTCTTATTCGTTATTTTTTTTAATATCTTTTTTATTGGCATTATTATAATTCCCTTTCATATGTTCAATTATTTTTTTATATAATTCTCTCATTCTTTTATAATTTTTTTTAAGAGATTTTTCTGTATAATTATGATGTATACCCTGTAAATGAAGTATAGAATGAACTATTAATTTGATAACAGTCATTTTTATTTTATCTTCGCTATATCTATCTAAAACCCATTCATAAGAAATAACAATGTCGCCTCCGTCTTTAGCTTCCCCCATAGGAAAAGTTAATACATCGGTTGCTTTGTCTTTATTTCTAAATTGTTTGTTTAATCCTCTTATGTAATCATCATTAGAAAAAACTAAATTTACTTCCCCGTCAATATCAGCAACTTTTACAGCATTATATAAAAAATATCTATAAATATTTAAATCAATATCATAATCAGTATTATTAAAAACATTAACTTTTTTCATACTATTTCTTTACTTTATCTTTATTATTAATAGCATCTTTTTTAGTGTTTATATTTTTGATAAATCTCTCTTTAGTTTTTGAAACTTTTTTAACATCTGCTGTTTTAGCATTTTTTTCAGTATTTTCTGTTTTTTCATTTTTTTCGTTTTTATTATTATTACCTATATCTTTTGGAAGCTCTGGATATTTTATTCTTTCATGTAATGAAATTAAAATCTTTTGTAAACTTATTTTTTTAATAGTTTCAATATCCTGCAATGTAAGTCCGCTGTCATTTAATTCGCCTTCTGTCATTTTACTTTTTACTATGCTGTCTATGAGGGAGGATAATTTTTCTTTGGTAGGAGTATCTATTGTTCTGCTTGCTGCTTCTATTGAATCTAATATCATTAAAATGGCTGTAATTTTAGATTGAGGTTTTGGCCCAGCATAAGTAAATAAGCTTACATCTATATCTGGGTCTTCTTTTAGAGCATCGGCATAAAAATATTTTATTAAACTTGTGCCATGATGTTCTTTTATGGCTGCTATTATCTCTTTTGGAAGCCTATATTTCTTTGCTATCTCCACTCCAAAACGAACATGCGATTTTACTATGGCGGCAGATAAAGTAGGCTTTAATTTATTATGCCTATTATCATTTCTATTTGTATTTTCTATAAAATATAATGGGTTTTCTATTTTGCCTATATCATGATAGTATGCAGATACGCAGGCTAATCTTCCATCTTCTCCTATCTCATCTGCTATAGTTTCTACTAAATTTGCCATATTAATAGAATGGTGATAAGTACCAGGAGCATTAATTTGAAGCTGCCTTAAAAGAGGATTGTTCAAGTCTGCCAACTCTTGAAGCCTGAATATAGTAGCAGTCTCAAGCAAATACTCACAAATAGGAAGAATAATCATAACAAGTACTGCCTGTATCAAACCGCTTGCAAAAGCAAATACAAAAACCATATGGTTAAAATCAAAATCATCTTTAATAAATACATTAATTAATGATACTATACTTAAACATACCCCAATCTGAATGCCTAACCATAAAACCCTATTTCTGCTGTTAATTTTCTTTGCCGAAATAGAAGTTATCATTGATATTACAAAGAGTGAAAAAAACTCATATACATCAGCCTGAACCATATTGGCAGCTAAAAGCGTAATACATACAGTTACAATAGATGAAATTCCTCTCCTTGCCCCAAGCAAAGTATTGAGCATAGAAAACATTGGTATGAAAGTATATATATAAAAAGGTATATTAATAAGTTTATCTGATACATAATTACTGATAAAATATGCTATAGACATGATGAGCAAATATTCAAGTGAAAATAAAATAAAATTTTTAAAGTTGGTATAAAAATCTATATTATATTTAAATATAACATATCCCACAAAAGCAAATAGCATCAATATAAATAAAGCCTGTCCTATTAATGTTTTTATATTATATTCAAGAAAACTGCTGTTATCTAAAATATATTTTAAAAGCTTTACTTTATCCTCCGTAACCCTTTCACCCTCTTCTAAAATAGGAAATCCTGCTTTTATCGTTGTATATATAGGCTCTACAGATAATGGAATCTTATTTATCTCATCTTGAGTTTTTTCAGAATTATAAATTAAATTATCTGTTAAAAAAACATTGATGATAGAAGATATTGTATTGATATGAAATACATTCAAATCATTATATCTATTGCCCAAAATAGAGCTGATTTCATTTTTTAAATTCTCTAAAAAGAATATTCTGTTTTTTGCCGCTATTCTCTCTTCAACAACATAATCATTATACTTATAAATAAATATTCCATTATTTAATATTAATCTTAAAGTTTCTGGAGTTAAATTTCTTTTGGATATTATACCAACATCAAATAAACTCTTAAGCGTGTCTACAACTTTAGACTCATATCCAATAGTATCTTTATTAACAATAGCATTAGAGAAAATTGTCTTATTAATATTTAAATTATATTCAGATATAATAGAATCATACATCTCATCAAAAGAAACTTTATTAGTATCAAAACTTCTAATAAAATTAAACATATTGCTCACTTTTGATAAAGATTCCTTTTCTATACTATCAGGCATTTCAAATATAGGCCTCACATTAGCCTGTAAATATGTTATTAATCTCTGAGTTTCTTCTATGTTCTTGTATTTTATATTATTTTTAGCAATCAAAGGTTCTTTTACAGTTTCGCCAATAGATGGTATTGTGATTTTTTGCATATAATTTGGAAATACTAACAATAATGTTATTACATACAAAATTAATGCTATTAATAATTGAAATATTCTCTCCATATTAAGAGTTTTATTGATTATAGATTTAATGATTTTTTTATTCGTGTTCATAATAAATTTTATCCATATAATTTTTAGGCATTTATATTATCAGCTTTATCATAGGCTTCTAATATTTTAGAAACTAACCTATGCCTTATCACATCTTTTTTATCAAAATGATGAAAACCTATACCTTCTATATTTTTTAATATTCTAATAGAATGCTCCAAACCAGATTTTACATTCTTAGGCAAATCGCTTTGAGTAATATCCCCAGTAATAACGGCCTTAGACTTTTCACCTATTCTGCTTAAAAACATTTTCATCTGAGCTACCGTTGTGTTTTGTGCCTCATCAAGTATTATAAAAGCCCTGCTTAAAGTTCTTCCCCTCATATAAGCTAAAGGAGCTACTTCTATTTTGTTCTCTTCTGTGTATCTTAATATTATATCACTAGACAACAGACTATACAAGGCGTCATATACAGGCCTCATATACGGAGAAATCTTTTCTTTGAAATCTCCAGGCAAATATCCTAAACTCTCACCCGCCTCAACAACAGGCCTTGTTATTATCATACGCTCTATTTTATTTTCTGCAAGCAAACTTATACCATAAGCAACCGAAAGAAATGTTTTGCCAGTACCCGCAGCACCAGTGGAAAAAACTATATCATTAAACATCATCTTCTCTAAATATTCACCCTGAGATATAGTTTTCATCTCTATGTTTCTTCCAAGATATGGAAGCTTTATACGCATATTAATTAAAGAACTCTCCCGCTCTTTAAATACATTATCCGATATATTAATCACCTTTTCTAAAGAGATCTCGGTATTAGAAATATACATATCTTTAAGTATATATATTACTTTTAGGGCATCTTCTATATTTGAATAATTGCCCTCTATGGTTAATTCATTTCCCTTTGGATATATTGAAACATTAAATTTATTTTCAAGAACTTGAAGATTTTTATCCTCTGCACCGCAAATGGAAATATAGGAATCATAATCTTTAAACTTTACTTTATTGTCTAATCTTTTTTTATTTATTTTTTTATCCTTTAGATTTATTATACTATAATATAGTACAAAAAAATTAATTATTGTCAATATTACATGTTTTAAAATTTATATTATGGAATATATCAAAGAATTTGTTATATTTTTTATTATTTATAAAACATACAAAAGGAGTATTTTTATGATTGGAGAAGTAATGCATATAGGCATCACAGTAAGCAATATAGAAAAATCTATACATTTTTATAAAGATATATTAGGCCTAACTTTTAAAGGAGAGGCTGTTATGGAAGGAAAAGAAACAGATTTATTATTTAATATGAAGGGTGTAAAAGTAAAAATAGCATACCTTAACGGAAGCGATAATATAATATCTCCGCCAATAGAACTTTTACAATTTATAAACGAAGAGGCTAAAAAAGATATTTCAGAGTTAAACAAAATATCTATTTCTGAGATTTGTTTTAGAGTTGACAATATAGATGAAATGTATAAACATCTAATAAAAAATAATGTAGAATGTTTATCAGAGCCTCAGTATTTTGACTTTGAAAATTACGGATTTGGTAAAAGCAAAGCTTTATATTTTCGAGACCCTGATGGTATAATATTAGAATTAATGGAGAATATATAAAAGGTTTTATTAAACTTTTTAATAGTAAAAAACTTGTTTATAAATTAATTACTCTCTGCTTGAGAAGACTTTATCTATGATGCCGTATTCTTTAGCTTCTTCGGCACTCATAAAATAATCTCTATCCATATCAGCTTCAAGTTTTTTAAGTTCCTGACCAGTATGCTTAACGAATATGTCATTTAATATAGCTTTTAATCTGATAGTCTCTCTTAATTGTATTTCCATATCCGTAACCATACCTCTTGAACCTCCGGAAGGCTGGTGTATCATAATTCTTGAGTTTACAGTAGCAAATCTCTTGCCGCTTGCACCTCCTGCAAGAAGCAAAGCCCCTGCAGAAGCAGCCTGACCAACACATAAAGTAGCAACATCAGGCTTTACATATTGCATAGTATCATACATACCCAAAGCAGCAGTAACAACGCCTCCAGGGCTATTTATATATAAAGAAATATCCTTTTCAGGGTCAGCAGATTCCAAAAATAACAACTGAGCTATTACAACATTGGCAACATCATCATTAATCTCTCCGCCCAAGAATATAATTCTGTCTTTTAAAAGTCTTGAGTAAATGTCATAAGAACGCTCGCCTCTGCTTGTCTGCTCTATAACATAAGGTATAGTCATATAACTTTTTTCTATAT